>CAMKSY010000267.1 GCA_946415545.1 uncultured Pelosinus sp.
ATGTAGAAGTTTCGTCCCGGCATAGGGTAAGAACCAGCAACTCCTAAGCCATTTGCGGAACTTAGTTCATAAGCCTTATTTGTCAAGTTATAGCCCTTGAGGTATATATGAGTGTCTGAGGTAACCTTGTAATTAGCCATCATATCAAGGGTTACATAGGACTTAGACGTAAATTGTTCCCTATTTCGACCTGTCGCACTCCGTAGTGTAAGGCTGGCATCCCACTTACTTTGATCGTACTGCACATTAAGACGGTAGCCATTTGGCTGACTATTGTAAGGATCGGCGACATAATCAGAATAGCCTACGTCTTTAATTTTGGTCTTGTTATAAGTGTAGCCAACGCTTATATTCCATTGAGGAGATAATTGGCGGGAAAGATTTAAGTCAAGACCCTGCCTTTTTTCCTGACTGACATTGTAATAGTAACCAGGGTCAGGCAAAGGCCAAAATCCTTTCCACTCTAGAGCGTTCTTGAGACGGCTGCTGTATATGCTGGCCTGTAATTTGGTTCCATCTCCTAGTTGAGTATTGATACCTAAAGTAGTTGTAGTTCCTTCTTCAGGTTTAAGGTTTGGATTGCCAATCCAATATTGGGTATTGCTAAAGAGTTCTGCAATGGTAGGATTTTTTACATACTGTCCCCAGGAAGCATAGACATTGGTCGTGGGATTCACTTCTTTATTTACTGTAATCCTTGAACTGAAGTTATCACCAACGATGCTATGGTCGTCATAGCGAGTACCTGCAGTTACCGACCATTTGTTAGCCAATTGCCAGCGGTTTTCTAGAAAGAGAGCTTTATTTGTATAACCATTGTCAATAGATTTTCTGTCATCAATGTGTTCTTCACGCCAATCTGCACCACCTGTTAGTGTATGCCCTTTACTAAGCTGCCAACTTTCTTGCCAATTAAAGCCGTTAGCATAAAGCTTAGCATAAGAGTCGCTTAAGGCTTTAAAGTATTCCTGATTTGATGTATTGCGATAGACACGAAAGAAATTAGCAGCTCCCTTGTCTTGTCCCCAGTGATAAGTAAGAGCAACATTATTATCTACGACTTTTCGATAGGCACCTGGATAAGGATATGTAGGGTTTCCACTAAAATCGGATTCGTCATTTCCATGATCGACTTCAAGAGTAAGCGAATTTCCATTGCTAAGCTCTTTGTCTAATTTTACTGTCAGATATTCTTGATCCAGTTTACTATCTTGCTTAGTCTCCGTTTTACCAGTTGCAGCATTCTTATATGCAAAGTTATCACGCTTTTTCTTTTCGGCTGTAATCAGATAGCCAATGCCATTCTCTCTGCCTTCGGTAGTAAGGCTGTAGCGGCGTAATCCCCAACTGCCAAATTCTGATGAAATAGAAGTGCTGGGAGTTTTTACTTTGCGGGTAATGATATTAATAATACCGCCAACAGCATCACTGCCATAGAGGGAAGAAGCTGGGCCGCGGACAATTTCAATACGCTCAATATTTTTTACTGGTAAGAGATCAAGATTTACGCCAGCATGACTGTTTCCACTTATGACAAGGTGATCCCAATTCATTCTGCGACCGTCCACTAAGATGAGTACACGATCATCCCCATTGAGAACCGGGACAGTACTAGTGCCTGTTTCCTGCAAGTCAACATTGCTTTTGCTTAGAATGTCGGGTACGCTCGTGAAACCTCCTTTTTCGATTTCTTCCTGTGTAATTACCGTTACATTTGCTGCAACCTCTGACATTTTGACAGGCATACGGTTGGCTGTTACGACATATTCATCAAAATTATAGGTTTCTTGTGCTGTAGAAGCTTCTTCAGCGGCTACAATTCCAGAAGTACTTAATACAATTGCACTGCTTAGTAGTGAGCATAATAATTTTTTTTGCTGCTTGTTAATGGTAATCTCTCCTTATATTCTGTTATTGTAAGTATAAAATAGATAATGACCTTATGTAATAATTTATGAGGAACGTCTTGAACCAAAATGACTGACGACAGTCAGTTGGTGATAAAAATATATTTTTTATTTCTCCATAGAACAGCACCTTTCTTTTCCCATATCACAATCCAAAATAGTTAGATAATATAAATTCCAGGAGATACGTGAATTATTTATTTGACGATAAGCAAAAAAAAGAAATATAATAACCTACAGGTCATCAATCAGATTGAAAGACCAAGATTCAATTAGTTTGACTGACGACAGTCAAGATGATAAAATGTTAACTTGTTGAAGATGATAATCATGATCAATTAAGATTATAGTCGTTTCAAAAATGTTAGTCAATACTAAAATACATTTTATTTTTAGGTTATGTATGAATTTTTTATATATCACGGGGGCATGAATTCATCACTAATTAAACAATGAACAAGACGATTTTTGATACTAATTATGAAAGTAGGATTTCTGCAGATGAGTAAGTTGAAAGACTCTAACGTGCCACTTATGATCTTAATTGTGAATATGTTTATTGCTCAGATGGGGGTTGGGCTGATCATCCCTATCTTACCTAAATTTGTACAAGATTTTGGAGTCAGCAACGCAACTCTTGGCTACTTGGTGTCATCAATGGGATTTACCCAATTTTTATTTTCACCTTTAGCTGGCAAGTGGGCGGATCAATATGGACGTAAAATTATCATTGTTACTGGAATCGGCTTATTTAGTGTATCCCAATATCTCTTTGGTGTGGCTGATGCGTTGTGGTTGCTGTATATATCCAGACTAATTGGCGGAATTGGTATTGCTTTTACAACTCCGGCAATCACGGCCTACGTGGCAGATGTCACCACAGAGGAAAATCGCGGCAAAAGCCTCGGCTGGATAGGAGCAGCCATGTCTTTTGGTGTTGTAATTGGGCCTGGCATTGGAGGTTTTTTGTCTGAATATGACTTACGCCTTCCCTTTTATGTCGCATCGGCTGCTTCGGCTTTTGCCATGGCGGCATCTTTTTTGCTGTTACCTGAAACTTTATCCCGAGAAAAACAATTACTTACCAGAAATTCACTTGGGAAGAGTGAGAATCTTTCCTCTCAGCTTGCGTTGTCTTTCAAGGCTCCTTACTTTTATCTTCTGGTATTGATTTTTATTTTGACATTTGGGCTGGTAAGCGTGGAAGTGGTCTTTGGGCTGTATGTGGATGCTAAATATGGATATACACCTAAGGAAATAGCAATTCTACTTACGATAGGCGTATTAATGGGTGTTCTTGTTCAGGCACTTTTGATTGATTGGCTGCTGCGCCGTTTTGGAGAAAAAAGCGTTATCAATATGAGTTTGATTTTATCAGCGGCATCGTTGGCACTAATGCTGCTTCCAGGGGACTTCTGGTACATCCTTTTTGTAACAACACTTCATATTGGCTTCACTTCCATTTTACGCCCCGCAATTCATACATTATTGTCCAAGATGGCAGGTGAGGAACAAGGTTTTGTGGCTGGAATAAGTAATACTTATACTAGCTTGGGAATTATCATTGGTCCATCGATTGCAGGTATCTTATTTGATATACATATTAATTTGCCCTATCTATTTGGTGTAACTCTTATCTTAGTCAGTTTGGCGATACCTGCTTTAGTAATAAAAAAAGAAAAGCTAGCAGCCTGACGGCTGCTAGCGAAAATACGTATCCATATTTTTGATATTGTGCAATGATTCTTTAAAAGATTTCCAATCCAATTGGGCAATGATCACTGCCCATGATCTCAGGATAAATGATAGCGTCTTTAATCGCATCTCTTAATATGTTAGACACCAAAAAGTAGTCAATACGCCAACCGATATTGCGGGCTCTGGCATTCATCATATAGGACCACCAGGTATAAGCATCAATTTTATCAGGATATATGTGACGAAAGGTATCGGTAAAGCCTGCCTCTAATAAAGCAGTCATTTTATTTCTTTCCTCATCCGTGAACCCGGCATTGCGTCGATTTGTTTTTGGATTCTTAATATCGATTTCCTGATGAGCTACATTGATATCGCCACAAATAATGACAGGTTTACTTCGATCTAGAGCGATAAGATAAGCCCTAAACTCATCTTCCCATCTCATACGGTAGTCCAAGCGCAGGAGTTCTCGCTTAGAGTTAGGAGTGTAGACGTTTACCAGAAAAAAGTCTTCAAATTCCAAGGTGATGATGCGGCCTTCCTGGTCATGCTCTTCTATATTCAGACCATAGGTAACGGATAATGGTGTTATGCGTGTAAAAACGGCTGTACCGGAGTAGCCTTTTTTTACAGCACTGTTCCAATATTTTTCGTATCCGGCAAGTCCAATTTCGGCTTGGTCAGGATGCATTTTTGTCTCTTGTATGCAAAAGATATCGGCATCTGCAGTGTTGAAAAAATCCTCAAAGCCTTTTGAAAGGCATGCTCTTAAACCATTAACATTCCATGATATTAATTTCATATATGAACCTCACTCTTAAAAAATATATTGCTTTAAGTGTATGTGAATGACCTAAAAAATGCAAGGCTAAAGAAGATTAGCAATTCGTATTTCCCAATTAGCAGGTTAGATTGTATTTTAGAATTCGGCAAATTTTAGATTGAAAATGAAACGCTTAAGTCAAAGGGGACTTTTCTGCATGAGTGTAGAAGAGCCCCTTTTTTGGTATTAAATTTATAGATTTCTAGATAATAAAGAAAGAGACTTTAACGTTTGCCTGTAATGCTAAAATGTAATGCGATAAATGCATTGTCAGTGTCTGAGCACCTAAAAAGGATTTTAAAATAG
The DNA here is from genome assembly GCA_946415545.1 of uncultured Pelosinus sp. Taxonomy (GTDB): domain Bacteria; phylum Bacillota; class Negativicutes; order DSM-13327; family DSM-13327; genus Pelosinus. The sequence continues at coordinate 4,735 of CAMKSY010000267.1, forward strand.
GATAGGGTGAAGAATGTGGTAAGAGGCATAGGGGAAAAAAACTTAACGAAAATTTTCTTGACACGAAGTTTTTTAGGATCAATATTTCGACCGCTTCTGTATTCGAGAGAAGAATATATACACTACATTTTTTTAGAAGAAATTACAGCGTTAACCCAAGCTATAATGACAATGCCAGACTTGGAGCAAAGAAGTCTTACTTATTATTGGTTAATTGAGGTTCCTAAGTCATTATTTGAAGGGTTATTTATCATTGGAGACCATCATCAGAAAAAGTGTAATCTATCGGATTATACAAATGGTAAGGAGGGAACTGGATTAGGCTATCTTACTCAAGGGTATATCTTGGCAATTTTGCCTTATCTAGTGGAGAAAGATCAATTATTGAATCAACTCACACATCCTGCAGCAAATGATCTAGAAAAGCTTGTTATTACGATGTTTGGTCCTTACAATCTGGTTTCTCAATATCAAAACCATTTTATGCAGTTAATCAATGATGCACATAAAGAGCAAATCAATACTGTGATTACGGTTTCTTATATACAGCAGGTTATTGATCATATGGAGAATTCTTCATTGGTGTCCAGGGATGAGAGCCAGCTGACTCAGATTCGGCAGGAAACAATAGAGTATTTCTTATGGAAGTTGCAGAATATAAAAATTTCTGCTGCTGCTATGGTGCGGTATTCTAAAGAAGCAGGAATTGGTAAGGCGGTTTAATACCATATATCTCCCCAAAGATCCAAAGAAAAACCCAAACCGCAAAAAACGGTTTGGGTTTTTCATAGCCTCATACTATACGCCAGCATGGTTAGCTTATTGTTATCAGATTAAATAAGATGGGAGATGTGTGCTACTTCTAGCACTGCTAACATTACTGCAATAGCAGTGAAAGCAAAAGCGCCTAATTGAAGAACCATGAAATCAATCCTTTCTGTATCTTTTTCCCAAATGTTAAAAAATTCAAAATAATGAGTACATATAGAT
>CAMKSY010000268.1 GCA_946415545.1 uncultured Pelosinus sp.
CAGTTAGAATTCTAAAAGTCAATATACTAAGCGTTTGTGGTATAAACTTACAAAAATAGTATGGATGCGATAGATATTTTAAGATCTAGATGCAATGCAAAGAAGTCAAAGCGTCAGTTATGGAAAATCCTAAGTGCATAAAGAGTAGGTTTATAGGGTGAGGAAATACTTTCACGAATTGAATATCCCTTCTACCTACTATATAATAGATACTATTCTTATTATATAGTAGATGTAGGTTACCATTTTATAAAATATGGCGACCACGCAAAGCGAGGTAGTAATGGAACATTCTTTACATATGATAGTGGCGGGGCTAATTCTAGGAGTTGTATTAGTCGTTTTTACATTGGGGAAAAGCCCCTTTTTTAGAGTAGATCGTGCGGGAGCTGCTATCATTGGAGCGGTAGCGATGATAGGAACTGGTGTTTTATCATTTGATAAAGCCACTGCAGCGGTAGATTACAAAACAATTATTATTTTATTTTCAATGATGATACTAGTAGCCAATTTGAAATTAGCCGGATTTTTTGAGTTTGTGGGAAATAATCTGCTGCGGGTGGTATCCAATAAAAACAGCTTGTTGTTTGCCATTATTTTTGTAAGCGGAGCTCTCTCTGCTTTTACGATTAATGATATTGTCTGCCTCTTGTTTACGCCCATTGTACTACTTCTTTGTCAAAAAATAGAATGCAATCCAGTACCACATCTCTTGGGGGTTGCCATGGCTTCCAATATTGGCAGTGCTGCAACTTTATTAGGGAATCCACAAAATATACTGGTGGGTAGCTTGTCAGGGATGTCATTCTTGTCTTACTTTCGTACTGCGGCTCCTGTAGCAATCTTAGGGCTGTTTTGTACTTTTATCGTGATTGCATTCTATTATCGTAAAGAGCTTCATGGCGGTTGGAGAATGAGTCAGCAAATTCCCGTAAATGCCCATATGTATTTGATTATCAAAAGTTTATTGATATTGGCATTTATCTTAATTATGTATTTATTTGGTTATGATTTGGCACTGATAGCCAGCTTGGGTGCGGCAGTATCGTTAATGACTCGACGAGTAGAACCGAATAAAGTGTATGCCAGTGTGGATTTTAACTTGCTGGTTATCTTTATTGGTCTTTTTATTATTGTGGGTGGAGTCGAAGAAAGTGGATTAGTTTCTTATCTTCTTGATCAATTCTCTTTTACGAAAGTAAATGACTTAGGTGTTTTTGCTATAGTAACCGTTGGTTTATCTAATCTGGTAAGCAATGTCCCTGCGGTGTTATTAATTCGTTTTCTTATTCCAGATACTGAGATAGAAGTATGGTGGAAGGCTTTAGCCTTATTTTCAACTCTTGCCGGAAATCTCACAATTGCTGGATCGATTGCTAACTTAATCGTAGTAGAGATTGCCAAACGAAATCATGTCTATGTTACCGCACGGGAGTATTTTCGTATAGGTTTTCCTCTTACGCTGCTTGTTACCTTTATCGGATATGTATGGTTGATCTTTATTGATTTTTAGTTATGTAATATTGTTGGAATCGCAGATGCATATAATTTGTTGTAAACGATTGGTCTCAGGTTACGGAGGCCGCCAGCTACTCTTATATACGACTAACTCCTGCAAAGCAGCCTAGCTGAGCAGGAGTTTCGTATGTTTATGGGAAATAAGATATTGAAATCGCTAAAGTGAGACGAAGAATCGTCACTGACACGCCGATAAAAACCATTTTCTTTTAAGAGTAAATCAGAAATTAAGAACATACTTGACAATTTTTTAATTGCAAAATATAGTAGTTATATAAATAACGTCTATAAAAGAGGATACGATGGAAAAAATACTGATGGAAATACAAAAGCTTGGTTTTTCTCAATATGAATCCAAAGCTTATATAGCGCTCTTACAAAATTCTGCTGTGACTGGGTATGAACTTAGTAAGCGTTCAGCAGTCCCGCGTTCTATGATTTATGAGGTTATTAGTAAGTTAATTGATAGGGGAGCTGTTTATACAATTCCTTCTGATCCTCTTAAATATTCTCCAGTACCGGCACGAGAATTTCTTAAACGTGTGCGGAGAAATATAGATGCTACGTTTGATTTCTTAGATAAATCATTAGGATCTTTAGAACAGAGTGGAGATGTAAATGTAATTTCTCATATTGACGGTTATGAGCCTGTAATAGATGAATTGCTAAGCATAATTGATGGAGCAAAACAAGAGTTGTGGCTTTCTGTTTGGAATCCAGAAGGATTATTGTTGATGGAGAAGGTGCAAGAGGCTGAAGAACGTGATGTAAAAGTATTATCTATTGTGTATGATAATAAGGAGTGTCAGTTAGGGGTTACTTTTCACCATGACTATATGCCGCCTGATGTTGTAAAGCATCGTATTGGCGGAAAATTAACCATAGCAGCTCGTGATAAAGAGGAAGTTATAATTGCAAATTTTCTTGATAACTCAAATTCTTGGGCTGTAAAAACCCATGATCCGGCTTTAGTATTAGTTGCTACTGAATTTATCCGGCATGATATTATGATAGAGACAATTACTCGCCACTTTGGCCCAGATCAGTTAGATCAGCTTTGGCGGAATAATCCCGATTTACGGTATGTTGTTGAGGGAATGCGATCCAGATAAAAGGATCGCTTTAATTTGAAAATAATGAGAGTAGTTATTTAACTAACTCCTATAGGAACAAGAGAGACGTTAAGGGAGGAGAAGATGGGATGCTTACGAAGAGATCAAAATTTATTGAAGGAGTAAAAGCGGGATTGCCTGTTGCTATAGGCTATATACCGATTGCAGTTGCCTTTGGAATATTATCAAAGTCGCTAGATATTCCGCCTTATATAAGTGTTCTAATGTCTTTGCTAATTTATGCGGGTGCTAGTCAGTTCATTGGAGTGAATCTATTAGTTCTAGGAGCTTCTTTTGGAGAAATTATAATAACTACTTTTCTTTTAAATTTACGCCACTTTCTTATGACGGCTACCTTATCACAACGGTTTGACGGGGAAGTATCAAAAAAATGGAGAGCAGTATTATCCTTTGGTGTTACAGATGAAACTTTTGCCGTTAGTGTACTGAGGCAGGAAGATAAATTATCTAAGTATTTCATTTTAGGTATTAACACGGTAGCTTATGTTTCGTGGAATCTTGGAACATGGCTGGGACTATTTTTTGCCGCCAGTTTGCCTGAAGTAGTTAAAGTAAGTATGGGTATCGCTTTATATGCAATGTTTATAGGTTTGTTAATTCCCCATATTAAAAAGTCAAAGCCTGTAGTAGTTGTTTCATTGCTGGCTGTAGTTATAAACTCTTTGATCTATTGGGGATCTATGCTTTGGGGATTCTCAAACGGCTGGGGGATAATCATTGCAACTATAGCTAGTGCTGCCGTAGGTGCAAGCCTTTATTCAGAAGGGAAGGAACAAGTATGAATTTAACTTATTTGGTTTTGGCCATGGCTGCCGTTACTTATATACCTCGTATGTTGCCATTGGTTTTATTGCAAAACACCTGCTTGCCAAGATACATAAAGAGTTTTATGGGCTTTATCCCATATGCGGCATTAGGGGCGCTTATTTTTCCAGGAGTTCTTAATTCAACTGGTGCAGGAAATCTAGAATCTGCGATTGTAGGATGTACTGTGTCAATACTGCTGGCCTGGTGGGAAATGAATCTTATAATGGTGGTGGTTGGAGGCATAGTGGCATCTTTTATTGTAAATATACTATTAAAATGATAAAAAGCATATTTACAAGGGGGTTGTCTCGAGAAATGGATGAAATAACGGCAATTTTTAAACTAATATCTTACATGGGACAAGGAGCCTGTCCCCGTGTTCTTTTTGATACTATGTGTCGGTAAAAGAAACATTAATGAGATATATCCTACAAAAGTTTATATGGATTTTGCAGGATAATTATAATTTTTATGGAATGTAGAATGTAATCATATCTACAATTTTAGAATAAGAGTAAGTTGTAAAAAATCATCTTTAAAGGAGTGATTATCATAGCCGTCATAACAAAGAGTGCTATACCAAATTCATTTACTCTTGCCAATTTAGGGTGTGGCATAATGTCTATAATGATGTTATTTGAAATAAACTATATGTGGTCTGCTATTTTTATATTATTAGCAGGTCTTGCTGACCGATATGATGGAATTATTGCTAGGCGCCTAAATGTATCAAGTGAATTAGGAAAGGAACTGGATTCTCTCGCCGATTTAGTTTCTTTTGGTGTTGCTCCCGCAATTCTTGCGTTTAATGTTTATGGATTTTCAAAGCTGGGGATTATAGGATATGTATTGTTGCTATTATTTCCAATGGCTGGTGCATATAGATTAGCTAGATTTAATGTTACTGAATTTGACGGAGAATTTTATGGTATTCCGATAACTTTTGCGGGTATGTTTATGGCCTTATATTGTCTAGCTACAATAAACTACTTGGTACCTTTAGAAGTTACAGTATTATTATTAATTGTTTTATCCTACCTTATGGTTTGTAAGCATAAGTTTAAAAAATTTTAACAATGAAAATATCTTAGTGCTTTAATTGATATTAACTTATAATGATGATTACACAATGAATTGAAGATATAAGATAAGCATTTAGTCGATATGTTCAATAGACCTTGACCAATAATTAGATTTGGCTAAGGTCTATTTCTTTATAGAAAGGAGTAAATGATCTACTGTTTATAAATTTAGTAACCTAGAACAATAGAGACTTATAGGGCTTGGGTTGTTTTATTTTATGCTTTGTAGGATAATGAATTACAATTGAGTAATTAAGGAGAGGATAAGGTATGGAAGAAATTTGGCAAACAGTAATACATACTCCTTGGTGGGTATATGTATTGTTGGTTTATCTTATTATTGTAGGTTTAAAAGCATCAAAAGTACGTATTATTCCATTTTGGAAGATTTTTGTCCTTCCGACTATTTTTTTGTTCATATCGATACAAAATTTGATGACTATTGAAGATCTAGAATACCTAGGCATAAGCAGTTGGATTGTTGCTATGCTAGTTGGAAGTTTATTTGGCTGGTGGCAAGTAAAACGTTTAGATATAAAAATCGATAAAAAAGGTTCGCTTATTCAAATACCTGGCTCATGGGATACATTGCTAATTATACTTATTATTTTTATCGCAAAGTATTACTTTGGATATGAAAAAGCTACGAATCCAGTATTAGTAGCACAATTGAATTTTAAAGTCAGCATGTTAGTATTATCTGGGGCGTGCACAGGTTTATTTTTAGGAAGGCTGTTTGGCTATGTGAGTCATATTTCATGGAAGTAAAAAGCTCTATTATCTCACACCGTATGAAATAATAGAGCTTTTTTGAATCTAAGAATTCCTAACAGACTTTATCTGAATTAGCTGATCACTGCTAGTTTAGACCAAAATTCTTTTGTTTGGGTGATATCCTTGTATTTGCTTTTGTTCACATTCGGGTTTACTACTAACGTTTCGTCTTTTTGCATAGTACTTATTCTGTCAATAAAATTATTTGGATACGCCTGTTGATTAAGCATACTACCATCTCCTATATCTATTTTCAACATTTCTCTCTGTCTCTCTGTCGTTATCTTTATTCTAGGCGAAGTCTAATGA
>CAMKSY010000269.1 GCA_946415545.1 uncultured Pelosinus sp.
ATCAAGACCAATATTAATGGCGCGGAAAATGTAATCAAGGTAGCGATTGATAATGGAGTAGAAAGGGTGATTGCTTTATCAACAGATAAGGCAGCTAATCCCATTAATCTTTACGGGGCAACCAAGCTGGTTTCTGATAAGCTATTTGTAGCAGGCAATAATATCGCAGGAGGGCATGAAACTCGTTTCGCTGTTGTCCGATATGGCAATGTCCTTGGTTCTCGTGGTTCTGTCGTGCCGTTCTTTAAAAAATTAGTGGCAGAAGGCGTACAAGAAATACCTGTAACTGACCTTCGTATGACGAGGTTTTGGATTACCTTATCTCAAGGAGTTGAATTTGTATTACATTCCTTCAGCCGAATGTATGGTGGGGAAATCTTTGTTCCTAAAATTCCATCAAGTTATATTGCAGATTTGGCTAGAGCAATTGGTTCGAATCTACCAATTAAGGAAATTGGCATTCGCCCAGGGGAAAAGTTACATGAAATTATGTGTCCCATTGATGATTCTCATTTGACTTTAGAGTTTTCGGATCATTACGTGATTCGCCCATCTATTACTTTTACAGCACCAGTTGATTACAAAATTAATGCGTTAGGGGAAAAAGGGCATTGTGTGGAACAGGGGTTTGAATATAACTCAGGTACCAATCCACATTTTTTAACCGTACAAGAGTTACAGGAGATGATACGGTGAGTTTCATTCCATATGGTAGACAGGATATTAATCAAAATGATATTGATGCTGTAATTCAGGTATTGCAGTCTGACTGGTTGACGCAGGGACCAACAATTGAGCAATTTGAAAAAAAGGTAGCAGAATATTGCGGTGCTAAATATGCAGTAGCAGTAAATAGCGCTACTTCGGCTCTGCATATTTCTTGTATGGCTGCTGGTCTTGGACAAGAAGATATACTTTGGACTTCGCCAAATACCTTTGTTGCATCTGCTAATTGTGGTCGTTACTGTGGCGCAGATGTGGATTTCGTAGATATTGATCTTCGTACTTACAATATGAGTGTAGATAAGTTAGAACAAAAGTTAATTCATGCAAAGAACGAAGGAAGACTGCCCAAAGTTGTAATTCCTGTTCATTTTTCTGGTCAGTCTTGCGAAATGGATAAGATCTCAATGCTTGCAAAAGAGTATAGTTTTGCTGTAATCGAGGATGCATCTCATGCGATTGGCGGCAGCTATAGAAACAAAAAAGTGGGTTCTTGTACATTTTCAGATATGACAGTGTTTAGCTTTCATCCGGTAAAAGTTGTTACCACTGCCGAAGGTGGAATGGTGTTAACGAATAATACAATGCTTTATGAAAAACTGATCGAATTTCGTAGCCATGGCATTACCAGAAATCCAGGGCTGATGACGGAGGAAATGCATGGTCCCTGGTATTATCAGCAAATCAGTTTAGGTTATAATTACCGAATGACAGATATACAGGCAGCGTTAGGATGCAGCCAATTGGAGCGGTTGGATGAGTTTGTAACTAGGCGGCAAGCAATAGCCGGAAAGTATAATCGCGCACTGCAATGTTTACCACTGGTATTGCCGTGGCAGCATCCAGATACTTATTCGGCATATCATTTGTATGTAATTTGTTTGGAGGAAGAGCAATTACAAAAATCTCATAAGCAGGTATTTGAGGAATTGCGTCAAGCCGGAATTGGTGTAAATTTGCACTATATTCCTGTCCATACCCAGCCCTATTACGCCCAGTTTGGTTTTCAATGGGGTGATTTTCCTGTCAGTGAATATTATTATTCCACTGCAATAAGCATTCCGATGTATGCAGCAATGACGGAAGGACAACAGGATGTTGTTATTAAAACAATAACGGAGATTTTAAAGTAAAACCTCAAATCTACTGCAAATAAGGAAATGTGTTACTGTAAAAGGAGATCATTATATATGAAAGCAAAACTATTAGGCATTGTTAGTAAAATCATAAAAGTACCTCTAGAAAATTTGTCACTTGAAACTAGCCGTCAAGAGGTTGAAAGTTGGGATTCCTTCGCACAATTATATTTGATATCAGAAATCGAGGAAAATTTTAATATTGTGATTCCTATTGAAGAAATAACCCAAATTTATAGAATAAGTGATTTTATGAAATATCTCAAGGAGTGACTATCTTGAAAGTTGCAGTGGTATCGAATACAAATATTCAAATGATTAGTAATATGGTATCCAATTTCTCGGAAGTTTACACTCCGGTTGGATATGGTGTTTGGCTACAAGAGCTACTTGAAGAAAGTTCAAATTTATATCAATTCTCGCCGCAAGTCGTATTTATCTTGCTAGATGCTTCAGAACTTTTGCAAACTAGGAATACAATCGAAGAGATTCAAGAAGAACTTAATTTTTTTTCTAATTATTTAGCGACAGTATGGACAAATCATCCTGATATTGATTTTTATATTTCAGATATTGATTATCCAGAGAAAAAAATTCGGCCGTATCATGTCGCTTCACTAGAATATGAAGCGGAAACCATTTGGGTTTCATTGTTAGCTAAAATGGCTAAAACGTATAAAAATTGCAATATATTTAAATATAGGAAGTTAGTAAAAGAAATTGGCGAGAATAAATTTTATTCATCAAAGCTTTGGTATTTAGGAGGAATCAAGTACTCTAATGCTGGTGCTGCATTAATTGCTCGTCGAATTGAATGCATAATGCAAGCAGGCACTAGGAGAAAAAAATGCTTGCTGTTAGATTTGGATAATACCCTTTGGGGCGGTGTACTTGGTGAGTGCGGTATCGAGGGTATCGAATTATCCAATGTAAAGGAAGGCGCTCGTTTTTATGATTTTCAACGCCGTCTGAAAGAAATAAAAGAGACAGGAGTTGTTCTAGGCATTGTTTCTAAAAACAATGCAGATGATGTACAAGAAGTATTTAATAATCATCAGTATATGTTGCTAAAAGAACAAGATTTCGTAATAAAAAAAATTAACTGGATTGATAAGGCGGATAATATTAGGCAAGTTGCCCAGGAATTAAATATTGGTTTAGATTCTATCGTATTTGTGGATGATAATCCGGTAGAACGGGAGGCCATTAAACAATTAGCACCTGAAGTGGAAGTACCCGATTTTCCAACAGATACTACTACTCTTGAGAATTTTGCTATTGACCTTTGGCATCGATACTTTTTTGTGAGTAAGGTGATGGCTGAAGATATTCAAAAAACACGAATGTATCAGGCAAATGCTCAAAGATCGGAAGCTTTTAAATATGCGAATAATGCGGAGTCATTTCTACGATCTCTTAATACGGTGATAAAAATATCGCAAGCGCGCCAGCAAGATGTAGAGCGTATTGCACAACTTACGCAGAAAACGAATCAATTTAATGTAACGACTAAACGATATTCTTCAGAAGACATTCGGTTAATGCTATACTCTTCACAGTATAGAGTATTCGTTGCTGCTGTTGAGGATAAATTTGGCGATAATGGTATGGTAGCAGTTATCATACTTCATATAGACTTACATAAAGTTACAATGGACAGTTTCTTAATGAGTTGTCGCGTCATGGGGAGACAGATTGAAGACCAATTGTTAGAATATATTGAGAAGGAAATGCACCAGATTGGTTATTCAGAAATGATTACCAATTACTTTCCTACCGCGAAAAACATGCCTGTTAAAGAACTGTTTGAACGATTGGGATATGATATTGTAAATATCGATGAAATTGGCAACAAAACCTATTCTGTGAACTTGCTGGAAGTACCAGAAAGAGTGCAGTATGCGCAAGTAGTTGGAATGGTAGGAGAGTGAAGTAATGGAACTGCCTTTATATAAAACTTCTAGCAATATGTTATATCCATCGGATATTCAAGAAGCACTTTGTCAGGTGGGGATAGAAAATGGGGATCATATTCTGGTTCATTCAGACATTAGTATTTTTGGTAAAATAGCTACATTAGATAGAGATTATCTTTTGAATGCCATGATTGAGCAACTAGCTAAAGCGGTTGGTCAATCGGGTACGTTGATAATGCCTACCTTTAGCTATAGCTTTTGCAAGAATGAAATTTTTGATATCCAAGATACAAAATCAACGGTAGGTACGTTGACCGAATTTTTTCGCCAGCAGTCTGGTGTGACTAGGACCAAACATCCAATCTTTTCAGCAGCTATTCGTGGTGCTAAACAAGAGTATTTTTTAGATATTGGCAATGATTCCTTTGATAATGAGTCTATTTTCGGCAAACTACGCCAGATGAATGGAAAAATTGTATTTTTCGGCGTCAATCTTGCTGCTTGTACCTATGTGCATCATATTGAGCAATTATATGGCGTAAATTATCGTTATTTGAAAACCTTTACTGGACAGATTTGCTGCAACGGCGATATATATAACGATTCTGCAACATTTTTTGTTCGTTATCTTGATCGTGTCGTTGAACTGGATGTAAGTCGCCTTGAGGAATATTTACTGAAAAATAATATCATGAAAAGTAGTTCTTTAGGAGAAGGAAAAGTTATGGCTGTAAACGCTAAAGAACTTTTTAACACGACTGTAGAACTGTTAAAAAAAGATCCATATTATTTGTTGAGTCCGAGATCAGCCCGCTTGTAATCGTAGCAGAAATAACCATAGAGGGAGATAATATTAATGACAGAGAGCGTCAATGATAGTAAGGGATTAGATATGTATAATCTCTTAGTTAAGCTATTTCCTATTTGCAGAAGTATTACTGGCAATGGCATCAGACAATCCTTAGAAATAATAAAGGAAATAGTGCCGATTACTATGCATGAAGTACCGACAGGGACTGAAGTCTTTGATTGGACGGTACCGAAAGAATGGAATATTCGTGATGCCTACATTACGGATGAGCAAGGTAATAAAATTGTAGATTTCAAAAATAGCAATTTGCATGTAATGGGCTATTCTACTCCCGTAGATGAATGGCTTGAACTTGCCGATCTTGACCAACATCTGTACTCACTGCCCTATCAGCCTGATGCGATTCCCTATATTACATCTTATTATAAGGAACGCTGGGGGTTTTGCTTGTCTCATGAACAGCGTGAACAATTGCCTCCTGGTAAATATCACGCAGTCATTGATAGTGAATTAAAAGAGGGAAGTTTAACCTATGGAGAAATAATTATACCAGGCGAAACAAAACAAGAAATTTTTCTTTCTACCTATTTGTGTCATCCTTCGATGGCAAATAATGAATTATCAGGACCTGTAGTTACTACTTTTCTGGCAAAATGGCTTTTAGAATTGCCTAAGCGAAAGTATACCTATCGAATCGTTTTTATACCCGAGACGATTGGTTCCATTACGTATTTGAGCAGAAATCTTACTGCAATGAAAGAGAATATTATTGCCGGGTTTAATATTAGCTGCGTAGGAGATGAAAGAGCTTATTCTTATATACCATCTCGGTATGGTAAGACACTGGCGGACAAGGTTGTTTTACATGTTATGAAACGTAAACATCCAAATTGTATTAAATATTCCTATTTAGACCGTGGGAGCGATGAACGTCAGTATTGTAGTCCGGGCGTGGATTTGCCGGTTGTTAGTGTTATGCGAAGTAAATATGCCGTTTATCCTGAAT
>CAMKSY010000270.1 GCA_946415545.1 uncultured Pelosinus sp.
GTAGCGGTCTCCAAAACCGTTGGTTGAGGGTTCAAGTCCTTCTGCCCCTGCCAGAAATTTTCAAGCGACACGATAAAATATCGTGTCGCTTTTTAGTTTATCTAAATTTATCATACCATTTAATTTCTTTTATCATTTGCGATGATCTGTAATCCAAACAGATCCTGGAATACTTTTGGCTTTCTTCTTAAGTTCGGCCGCTATTTCACCAATTTCTAAAAAATTACTAAACTGACGGCGGCGATTGGTGACAATTGATATTGAAATGCTCATAATTGAAAACTTTTCTATGATACCTTTTCGGTTCTTGATTTTAATATATCCCCTTGCTAAATCCTTGCTATCGTAGAGGTGGCGAATTTCCTTATCGAATTTTTCTATAATGCAGGTGCAGATCCTTTCTGCAAGTTCCCATCTGGTAATAATGATGAAATCATCTCCGCCTATATGTCCAAGGAAATTTTTTGCATGAGGACTGCTAGAAGCAGCTAAACATTTACTTAGAATGGATGCCGTTTGCTTAAGGACCCTGTCGCCATGTTCAAAACCATAATAATCATTAAATGCTTTAAAATGATCTAAATCAAGATAGATTACTGCATAGGGTTCTGTTAGGTTAATTAAATTCTTTAATTGCTCTTCAATCAGAAGATTTCCAGGCAGCCCGGTCAAGGGATTGGAATTAAAGGCGCGACGTATTTGCAAGTCGGTCAAATGTTTTAAAAGATTAGAAATGGATACGGTGCCAATATATTTTTCGTCTTGTACGACAATAATGAGATCGTACTGATTAGCTTCATTGCGTTCCATAACCAATTTTGAAACAGCCTCCAAAGGTAAACCGGCATCAACAATAAGAGGTGTGTAGTCCATGACCTTTTCCACAGGTCGACTATAATAAAGAGACACACCATAGTGGGTGCCCAGTTGGTAATAAAGTCTACTTTTCATTAGTAGACCAACTGGCTTATTATCATTTAAAATGACGATGCCTGGACAGGATTTTGCAGCAAATAATTGTTCTGCTTCACTGACTAATACGCAGTTAGTAATTGTAGGACAGCTTTCAATGATGCTGCCAATCGTAAGTATCAAATTTTCTACAATGGGTTTAGGGGAAAGTGCGTCATCTATAATGGGATTAAAATTTCTCATGCGCATCCTTCTAATTTCTCTTGGAATAGTCAGTGGCTGAGAAATTAATGGTGAACGGATATATTTCTTAGTATGGAGAGTGTACATGTTTTTTCGTGTATGATTTTTCATTCACAGCCACCTCTAATCAAAGTATCATTAGTAACAAAAGAAGCTATATATACTGTATTTTCCAACATTATGAAAATACCTTTTTCAGATTGCTACTTTTACAAATAAATAACATGAAAAGTAATGTTAGTGCAATAATTAATAAATCCTGCTAGATAGGAAAAAAGCAACTCACTAAATGTGTGGTTGCTTTTTTTCTTAGGTGAAAGAATTATTTTTACTATTTGTTACTTCATCTCTTAAAATCATCCAAATCGACTGAAATAACTCATTGTATTGTAGTGAAGTGCGTATCTCAGAGATCTTCCGAGGGCGGGGAAGATCGTTGGTAACAATTGTTTTAATCATGCCCGGATTGGCGCTCATTACCATGATGCGATCTCCTAAGCATAAGGCTTCATCGATACTATGAGTGATGAAAACCGTCGTTTTCCTTGTTTCTTCCCAGATTCTTAATAATTCATGCTGCAGGAGGATTCGATTTTGTTCATCCAATGCTCCAAAAGGTTCATCCATTAATAAGATTTCAGGATCGTTAGCAAAAGCGCGAGCTACGCTGACTCGCTGCTTCATACCACCAGATAATTGAGAGGGATAGGCGTGAGTAAATTTACTAAGACCAATCATCTCAATATAATGTCTGGCTACTTCATATCGTTCCTTTTTGGGTATATTGCGCATCCGTAAGCCGTATGAGACATTGTCGATCACTGTCATCCAAGGGAAAATGGATTGTTCTTGAAAAACCATAGAGTTAATAGGACGATCTATATTGGTTTGCTTGATCGTGATCGTGCCGCTAGAAGAAGTATCTAGTCCCGCTAGTATGCGAAGCAGCGTTGTTTTACCGCAGCCGCTTGGTCCTACAATGCAGAGAAATTCTCCCTCTCCGATCGATAGTGAAATATTTTGTAATGCTGTGATTTGACCAGAATTTGTATTGAAAATTTTGCTGAGATTTGTGACTGAGATGCTTTCTTTCTCATAAGCCATTATATGCATCTCCTTTACTAGACTTGTTTCTTCCAGGGAAGAACCCAATTTTCCAACGTATCAAGAAGCAAAGAAAATACATAGCCAAGAAGGGATAATGTGATAAGAGCTATAAACATCTGCTCGATGGCAAACATGTCATAGGCTCGCCATATCATCCAGCCGACCCCGGCTTTTGCAGCAGAAAGTTCAGCTGCTACAATTAAAATTAAAGCCATACCCATACCGAGCTTTAATCCGGCAAAGATCATCGGAAGAGCACCGGGAAGGGCAACGGTAAGATAAAAATTTTTACGATTGGCGCCAAAATTTTGTGCTACATCTAAATAAATTTTATCAATACTTAATACCCCTGCCATAGTATTGATTACAACTAAATAAAAAACACCAATTGCAATTGTGAATATTTTAGAAGTTTCGCCCAAACCAAACACTAATAAAATTAAGGGCATTAGAGCTAGCTTAGGAATTGGGTATGTGGCAGCAATCATCGGTTCAAAAGCTGAACGGATTAGAGGTGATAAACCCATACCAATGCCCAATACTATGCCGGGAGCAGAACCGGCTAGAAAACCCCATATTACCCGTTGTACACTAACAGCAGTGTTATATAATAAATCACCAGATAACAAAAGCGGAATGAAAGCCTGTATTATTAGGCTGGGGCTGGATAATAAACGAGTATCAATAATATGAACACGAGCCATGACCTCCCAGAGAATGAGAATGCTCAATGGGGATAATATGGACAGTATTCGAATGAGTAACGAAGAATATTCTCGCTTAATCATGCTATCATCTCCAAGCGCTAAGGTTTATATTATTGATATGTTCCTAAGGTCTTTACGGCAAAATCGACATATTGATTATCTACGGCATCTTCATACTTTATATCGGATTGTAATAAGTTATTTTCCTTATACCAATCTAGATCTAAAAGAATGCCCTTTGTGCGAACATATCCATTCGGATTTAATCCTGTGGGAAACATTTTTTCATATAAAGCAGGGTCTTTGATTACAGAGTATTTACAGAGAATATCAATGATCTGGGCTCTATTTTTATTTTTTACAAAACCATCATTGTAGTCTCTCAATGACTGTATGTAAGCAGTCATAAAACGGTTAGCTACATCGGGGTTTTTTGTCATACTTGTTCCGTAGACTAGCAAGGCAGTTTGGGCATCGGGATCATAATCCATAGGGTCTTTCCATGGGTCAGCCAAGCCTTTATCTATGCTAAGAGTGACAAACGGCTCGATGATCATAGCTGCATCAATGCTTTTATTACCAAAGGATACCAGCATATCGGGAAAAGAACGGATTACCTGAATATCAACATCATTCGTAGTTAAGGCTCCTTTTTGCAGGACTCTAGATAACGCAATTTCATCAAGAGAGGCCGTACCAACGATGGCCATTTTCTTATTTCGCAGATCTTTGTAATCTTTTATAGTATCTGTTAGATCTTTGCGGATTACTAGTCGATAATAACCTTGTCCTGGAATGTTGATACCCTTATCAGCAACGATTTTAATAGGAATATCACGAGACATGGCGTTAAATAATCCTGAAGATGTAACGGTAGCGCCTACATCCAGTTGTCCGGCAGCTAATTGGTTGATCATTTCCTGTCCCGTGTTGAATTGTACCGGTTCGATTTTAATGCCT
Source organism: uncultured Pelosinus sp. (assembly GCA_946415545.1). Classification (GTDB taxonomy): domain Bacteria; phylum Bacillota; class Negativicutes; order DSM-13327; family DSM-13327; genus Pelosinus. The sequence goes on from CAMKSY010000270.1 coordinate 3,930, forward strand.
AGATCTTTATAATAGTTTTTAGCGGTGCCGATCAAAATGCCTGCATCAGATACAACTTGTTTCATGCCCACTTTAACAACTGTTTCTTGAGGCAATGGTGATACTGCTGGTGCCCAAGCAGGACCAGTGCTTGTTGTATCGCGTGTAGTCGGACTTTGGCTGCAGGCAGTCATGAAGAGTACCAGTAATAGTATTGTTATAATCTTTATGCTGCGTTTCATAGATTTCCCTCCTAATCGATTTGATTGAGTTATCACATGATATTCATTTTTATTATATTTGGTGATAAAGCAGCAGGTTTTTAAGTATGAATACAGAATATGTAACAGTAGTCCAGAGTGAAAGGTATTGTTATATATGGAAAAAATTATTGCAGAAGTAGACGAATGGGAATTATTAAAGAAATTACCGAAGGCATTTGGCAAATTTACACTACAAGTTGAGTTGGAGAAACGTGATACGCAGTATTGTATATTTTCCTACCAAAATGAAAAAGAGCATAAAAGCTTTTCTGTGTTATATGATCAAGCGACTAAAGAATATTTTGCTCGTGTAGTAATTGGTTTAATTGAATATTTTGATGTAAATTTCATTGTTGGAGATCTACAGCAACTTGAAAAATTATTACTTGAGCGACTCAAAGGTGTTTTATCTCAATTAAGTTTTTTTACTAGAGAAATTGTAGAAAGTATTGTCCATGAGAAGAAAATAATGGATTGGCCATACAAAGAAGACTTGCCTCAAACATTACTCGGCTTTGAGTTATTTATAAAACCAGATGAGCCTGTAAAAGTGATTAATGGCTCCTATATCATTGTTGATTATAGTGATTTTGACTTGGAAAGTAATCTAACAATTTATTACAATGTATTTAGAGATGAATTTTTTGGAGAGACACGTATAAAGAGAACCCCAATCATATTAGCTGTTTTTGATACAAAAGATTTGGCTGACTTACAAAAGCTTGTTGCAAGTCATTTGACAGCAGAATTGGAGAAGATAAGGATACAATTAAATTAGATAGAGTTATGTAAAGAATAACCAGATATGATAGTTGTTAATTGTAGGAGGTTTGAAGTTAAGTGGCAAGAATATTAGTCTGTGATGATTCTGCTTTTATGCGCATGATGCTAAAAAAAGTATTAATTGACAATGGTCATGAAATAGTTGGTGAAGCTGGGGATGGCGTGGAAGCAGTGCAGCTTTATCGGCATCATAAACCCGATCTAATAACGATGGATATTACCATGCCTAAAATGGATGGAATAGAAGCAGTCAAACATATTTTTGAGGAAGATCCTTTGGTTAGAATTATAATGGTAACTGCGCTTGGGCAAAGATCGATTATTACGGATGCGATTAATGCAGGTGCATCAGATTTCATTGTAAAACCTTTTGATAATATGCAGGTCATTGAAACCATTAAGAAAGTTTTAGGCACATAAGAAAATCTAATTTACGAAAGTACTTGACAATAAAAGGTTATATGCTATAATAATATCTGTGGCTAAGGAATGCAGCTGGTAAAAAATGAATTCGATATGGGATTCAAAAAAACAGTTGACACTCCGGAGATAATGTAGTACAATAGACATTGTGACTATGCAGTGGCCCAGTAGTTTAGCGGTTAGAATGCCGCCCTGTCACGGCGGAGGTCGT
>CAMKSY010000271.1 GCA_946415545.1 uncultured Pelosinus sp.
CTGGAGTATCCTCGGCAGCCTTTGCAACTTCAGCAGGAAAATCGATAGGCAAATTGTGTCTTTTTATAATAGAGAGAATTTCAATCCCACTGTCTCCTGTATTTCCCAAAACTTCTATAATCTTTCCTTCAGCACTCCGTTTTTTCTCTGGCCACTTGGTGACTTCTACTACTACCTTTGCGCCACTTGGAACGATATTTTGTCCGTCCTTTGGAATAAAAATATCTTGTCCTAGACGAAGATCATCAGGAGTTACAAAACCAAAATTACGGCTGGCCTCATAGGTACCCACTATGCGGGTATTAGCGCGTTTTACAATGCGAATGATTTCCCCATCCCGGGATTTGCCCTGCCCACTCTGGGTGTGAACACGGACAACTACCCTGTCATGATGCATGGCACTCAACATCCCATCTGGAGGAATGAAAATATCTGTTTCATTGGGTGTTCTAACTTTTTCAGGAATGACAAAGCCATATCCTTTATTGCTGGCGCTTAACTTCCCTACTACTAAATTCATACGTTCAGGTACTCCGTATTTGTCATAGCGGGTTTTAATAATATCGGCATTACTTTCCAGCTCTTCAATAACCTTCCATAATTGACTTAATTCCGTCCCTTTCAGTTCCATATGCTCGGCTAATTCTTCCGCTGTCAAAGGTTTATACGCTTCTGTTCTCATGAATTCTAAAATTTTTTCTTTTAATACGATCATGATGTTGTATCCTCCACCACTGCAATGGTGGCTTTACCTTCTGCGGTAACAGTCCCATCCGGCAGTGATAATTCACTCTTTATTTCATACAGTTTACCACGCTGAGATACGATCTTGGCTCTTGCTGTTAATTGCTGTCCAAGAGGAGTTGGCTGACGAAACCGCACTTCCAAACGTGCTGTTACTGCATTGAAACCTTTCATGTTAATGTAACGGGCCATGACTTCATCTAGAAGAGTACTGACAAGACCGCCATGCATAATACCATCATATCCTTGGTGTTCCGGCTTTGCTGTAAATGTAGTACGATAAGTGTCTTCCTCTTCTACAAATTCAAGTTTTAACCCTATTGGATTCTCCTTTCCGCAAGCAAAGCACCACTGGTCCTTTAATTCCATTCGCATCACCTCAATTCTTTATTCAAAACCGTTAAAAGGTCAACCTAGAGAGCTATATGCCGTCATTTTTTATTCTGTAGAAAATCAATTACTTCTGCAAATACCTGCTCCCGTTCTATATCAAGAGTGACAATATGACCGGATTTTTCCAACCAGACTATTTTTTTTTCTGTACTGCCCACATGTTCAAAAATATAGGTCGCACTTCTTGGCTGTACAGTATGTTCAAAACGAGCTTGTACTATTAGTAAAGGAGTATTGATTGCAGGTAAACATTCATCAACATCTTTAATTAAATTCAGTAAACTGCTTAGACTGCTAAGAGGGGTAGCATTATAGCCTACACAATACTTTGAACCAACACCTGCAAAAGACTTACGTTTCTTCGGAACAAATTGATATAATACACGATATAGAGGCAGCATGTCCAAACGTTTGTCAGCAATGTAAATAGGAGCACTAAGAGAAACTGCCTTATGAACAGGATATTCCGCTGCCAATTTCAAGGCCAATAGCCCTCCCATGGATAACCCTACAACTGAAATTTCCTTACATACTGATCTTACTATATGATACCCATCTTCGACTCCGCTATACCACTGGGGCCATTTTGTTTTTGCTAATTCCTCCACTGTTGTTCCGTGTCCACTGAGCCGAGGTGCAAAAACAGTATAACCTTCCTGATGCAATTTTTCGCCAAGCAAGCGCATCTCAGCAGGTGAGCCTGTAAAACCATGTAACAATAAAACACCTTTTTCACCGCCAAGTAAAAAAAACGGTTCTGCTCCCTCCATTATTGTCAAAAGCAAGCCCCCTTAAAGTTATTGCTGTTATTACAATTATACCATTTTATAGAATAATAATTCTACCTGCCAAAAAGAAAACTTAATTAGGCTCCCAAATGGCAGGAGCAGCAACTGCAGCTTTTTTCCAATATCGTCAGATTATTCCGCGTATTTGAGTAACGGAAGGATAAAAACATATTCTCGTCGAAAATGAAGATTGTTATTTTCTTCATAATGTTCTGAGCTTTATGCATCAGGTGTGACATTTCTATTATTGCCATTTATTTTCGCAATAATAATCGTAATTGGGTTAACATATAAATATAAGACAGTATATTAGAAAAGGAAGGAATCATCATGCAGGTTTTAGAGCAAGTGTTAGCTGCAAATCAAGCTTTTACTAAGAATTTATCCGATCAATTTGTGCACTATTTTTCTGAACCCAGTAAATTACCTAAACGCCAATTAGCCATTTTTACTTGTATGGATACCAGGCTGGTGGATTTCTTAGAACCAGCAATGGGAATCAAACGCGGCGAAGCAAAAGTAATAAAAAATGCAGGCAATTCAGTTACCGGCCCTTTTGAGGCTACAATTCGCAGCTTAATTGTGGGGATTTTTGAGTTAGGCGTAAAGGAAATATTTGTAATTGGGCATTTAGACTGTGGTGTTTCCCATACAACATCTCAGGGTCTTACGGAAAAAATGCTGGCTCGGGGAATATCTCCTGATGCAATCAAGATGATCGAAAAGGAATTAGAAGATTGGCTCGACCATTTTCATCATCCTATTAATAATGTAAAAGAAGTCGTTGACAAAATTCGTAAAAATCCTCTCATTCCAAAAGATGTCCCCATCCACGGACTCATGTTTAATCCCCATACGGGAGAACTAGAGGTTATTGTGAACGGCTATTAGGAAAAGCAACCAAAATACAAAAACGCAGAGAACATGTGCATTCTGCGTTCTCTGCATCTCAATATTTCCTAAAAAACTTTCTCAGCTTACAAAAAAAGGTTATTCATCCTAAGGATGAATAACCTTTTTATCTATGATAATAAAAGGGGCGCAATAATTAATGATATCGTACCCGCTACTTTGATTAGCGGATTCATTGCCGGTCCGGATGTATCCTTAAAGGGATCGCCTACTGTATCACCAATAACAGCTGCAGCATGAGCAGGCGTACCTTTACCTCCATATTTTCCTGTCTCAATATACTTCTTAGCATTATCCCAGGCCCCGCCAGCATTAGACATAAATAAGGCTAACAGAACCCCTGCTGCCGTTGCCCCCGCTAAAAAACCAGCCAGTGCCTTAGCACCCATAAGGAAACCAACTACTAAAGGCATCCCTACGGCAAAGATACCTGGCATAAGCATCTCGCGAAGTGCAGCTTTGGTACTAATATCCACGCAGGCTGCATAATCAGGACGTCCAGTGCCTTCCATAATACCAGGAATTTCTCTAAACTGGCGGCGAACCTCTTCAATCATCTCAAAAGCAGCTTTTCCTACTGCTTCCATCGTCATTGCACATACTAAGAAAGGCAGAGTTGCACCAAGAAAAAGTCCAATGATAACCGTAGGCTCTGTTAAATTGATAACCAGATGACCATTTACCAATAATCCAGATAATTTAGGGTTCTTAGCAACTTCTTCACCAAAAGCCGTGAAAAGCGCCAATGCTGTTAAAGCGGCTGAACCAATAGCAAAGCCTTTGGCAATAGCAGCGGTAGTATTACCTACAGCATCAAGCTTATCCGTTGTTTTACGTACCTCTGGTCCCAGTTCTGCCATTTCAGCAATACCACCTGCATTATCGGCAACCGGCCCAAAAGAATCCACAGCAACTACCATACCTGCTGTACACAGCATCCCCATAGCTGCCATGGCGATGCCATAGATCCCAGCCTGATTAAACGCTACCCATATTGCTGCAGAAAATACAATCATAGGAAGACCTGTACTTCTAAGACCGGTAGCAATACCTGCTATAATATTCGTAGCAGCCCCTGTCTGGCAGGCATCGGCAATATGCTGTGTTGGTGCTTTGGCACTGGAAGTATAATATTCGGTAATCATACCAACCAGTACATTGACCACTAAGCCTGCCACAATAGCAACAAATATACCAAAACCTTTGTCACCAAAGATCATGGTGGATAAGATATAAGCCATGATTGCAGTCAAAAAGTTGGTGCTCCATAATCCCCGATTTAGAGCAGCCTGTGGATCACCATCTTCACCTGTCCGCACTAAGAAGATACTGAAAATGGCAGCGAAGATGCCAGCTGCACCAATTAATAAAGGAAACAATACTCCATTTACGCCATATAAGGTGTTTCCGATTAACATGGCAGCAATTGCTGTGGCACCATAGGATTCAAATAAATCGGCTCCCATGCCTGCTGTATCACCTACATTATCACCTACATTATCAGCAATAACGGCAGGATTGCGAGGGTCATCCTCGGGAATACCTGCTTCTACCTTACCAACTAAATCCGCACCCACATCGGCTGCTTTAGTAAAAATACCACCGCCAATACGAGCAAAGAATGCAATGGCACTGGCACCAAAGGCAAAGCTATTAATTACCACAGGATCAGCGAAGATTATGTACAGTACGGATACACCTAACAAACCAAGACCTACGACAGACAGACCCATAACTGCTCCCGCTCTGAATGAAACGCTCAAAGCTTTATTGAGACTATGGCGAGCAGCTTCTGTCGTCCTTGCGTTGGCCTTGGTTGTTGAAGTCATTCCTACATATCCGGCAACTGCCGAAAATACAGCCCCTACTAAAAAAGATACCGCTAATTTATAACCATCAACAAAGAATAAAACGGCAAAAATAATGACAGTAAAAGGGATTAGCGTCTTGTACTGTCGATTGAGATAGGCCATTGCCCCTTCAAAAATAGCCTGGGACAACTCCTGCATTCTTTCATTACCAGAACTTTCACTAAGCACGCTATTCATAAAATATGCCGCAAATAGTAATGCTACTATTCCGGCCAGTGGCGCAATATACAATAAGTCCATTATAACAATTCCTCCCTATATTAAACAAATTTCTTCGTCACTAAGGTCCGGTGCTAAATGGTTGGACATATGCTTCTACATACTTTAATTGTACTGCATTACTTGTTCTATAAATTGTCGCATATCTGGTCTTGTACACATATTTAGTGCATCAGTTTTACTAGGATTAAAGTGATAACAGCAAATAATCCCCCAAGGAACATGGTGATTCTCGATAAAGCTGCATCCAATCCTTTTTTCTGGCCGCCTCCGAGCACACTATCAGCTCCTCCGCCGATTGAACCTGCTAGCCCTCCTCCTTTGCCTGACTGCAACACAACAACGGCAATCAATGCGATACAAATAATGGCTTCTAAGATCATTAAAAATGTAACCAATGTAATTATAACCCCCTAACATGTCTAGTGATTTTATTGTAACATACTCAAAATCAAATTGACAATCTTTTAACCACTTATTATTAAAATCTCCAGTATTTTGAATACAATTACTGCTACTTCTCCCATTATAGACAAAAAGCGCCTTGTCTATACCCACATAACAAAACATTTTGAAACGCGAAGATGCATGGTTCTATCTAATAAAAAAGCACCGAACAGGCAGCAGTGCAGGCTGCTGACAGTTCGGTGCTTT
>CAMKSY010000272.1 GCA_946415545.1 uncultured Pelosinus sp.
AGCGAAAACATATCGCGATCTATCCTGCATCTCACTATGTAACATCGCGAGAAAATATGCTGCGATCCGTAGCGGATATTGAGGCAGAGCTGGAAGTACAATTGACTGCATTTAAGGGAAATGGGAAATTGGTAGAAGCCCAGCGATTGGAGCAGCGTACCAAGTATGATCTGGAAATGATGCAGGAAATGGGATATTGTTCGGGAATCGAAAATTATTCCAGACATTTGACGGGACGAAATCCAGGAGAGTCCCCTTATACTTTAATTGATTATTTTCCTGAGGATTTTTTAATTGTAATTGATGAATCTCATGTAATGCTCCCCCAGCTTCGTGCCATGTACGCAGGGGATCGGGCTCGTAAAACATCCTTAGTGGAAAATGGCTTTCGTCTGCCATCCGCATTTGATAATAGACCTTTGACCTTTTTAGAGTTTGAAGAGCGTATTAATCAGATTATTTATGTATCCGCTACTCCTAGTGCCTATGAGCTTGGAGAAGCCAGCCAAGTCGCGCAGCAGGTGATCCGTCCTACAGGCCTTATCGATCCTGAAGTAGAAGTACGACCCATTAAGGGGCAGATGGATGACTTGCTTGGTGAAATCAAGGTACGGGTTGCTGCAAATGAGAGAGTGCTCATTACAACATTAACGAAGAAAATGGCAGAAAATCTTACGGAATTTCTAAAAGAAATGGGAATTCGCGTGCGGTATCTGCATTCCGATATTGTGACCATTGAACGAGGCGAGATTATTCGTGACTTAAGGGCCGGAGTGTTTGATGTGCTCATTGGCATCAATCTTTTGCGAGAAGGATTAGATTTGCCGGAGGTTACATTAGTCGCCATTTTGGATGCGGATAAAGAGGGCTTTTTGCGGTCCGATACTTCTTTAATTCAAACCATCGGCAGAGCAGCACGTAATGTGAATGGGCGGGTTATTATGTATGCTGATGTGATTACCAAATCCATGGCACGATCCATGGAAGAAACGGATCGCCGCCGAGATATCCAGATGGCTTATAACGAAGAATATGGCATTACGCCTACCACCATTCAAAAACGTGTTAAAGAGCTGATTGAAACGACAAAAGTAGCTGAAAGCCCTGAACTGTATCGAACTGATCGCTTAGGCAATATGAGCCAAAGTGAAATGATAGATCTCATTGGCAACCTGGAAAAGGAAATGCGCCTCGCTTCCAAACAACTGGAATTCGAACGTGCCGCTGAACTCAGAGATATGATCGTAGAACTAAAAGGCAGGGTTGGAACTGCAAAATCCACAGGAAAAGAGAAATCATCTACTAAAAAGACGGCAAGGAAAAAATAGGTTACATTCTTCTATCTGCTCCGTTTGTCATTGTGAACGGTAAAAAAGCAATCTCTCTTATTTTTAATTCATTATACTTATGATGATTCATCCATTAGGATCAGAAAGGAATATACCAATGAAAGAAAAGATTATTATTAAAGGTGCAAGACAGCACAATTTAAAAAATATTGATATTGAGATTCCTCGTAATGAACTGGTTGTCATTACAGGGCTAAGCGGGTCTGGTAAATCTTCTCTGGCCTTTGATACTATTTATGCGGAAGGGCAGCGGCGTTATGTGGAATCTCTGTCTGCTTATGCCCGGCAGTTTTTGGGGCAGATGGACAAGCCAGATGTGGATTATATTGAGGGATTGTCTCCTGCCATTTCCATTGATCAGAAGACAACCAGCCGTAATCCTCGCTCTACAGTTGGAACCGTAACAGAAATCTATGATTACTTGCGTCTGTTGTTTGCCAGAGCAGGCCGCCCTCATTGTCCGAAATGCGGTAAGCCCATTACCCAGCAAACGATTGAGCAGATGGTTGATCAATTAGTAGCCTTGCCTGAAGGGACTCGTCTGATGCTGATTGCCGGAGTTGTACGAGGAAAAAAAGGCGAACATCAAAAAGTGCTGGAAGATATCCGTAAGAACGGATATGTCCGGGTACGAGTTGATGGGGAAATTCGTGATGTGGCAGAAGAAATCAAATTAGAAAAAAATAAAAAGCACACCATAGAGGTGGTGGTAGATCGGATTGTTCTGCGTGAAGGAATCAATCAGAGGCTGGCAGATTCTCTGGAGACAGCTCTTACCTTAGGAGAAGGCGTGGTGAACGTGGATGTCGTAGGAGATCAAGAACGAATCTTCAGTCAGAATTTTGCTTGTGTTGATTGCGGCATTAGTCTGCCTGAGATCGCCCCCCGTATGTTCTCTTTCAATAGTCCCTTTGGTGCGTGTCCCGATTGTACAGGCTTAGGAAACAATATGGAAGTGGATCGAGCTTTAATTATCCCTGATACCAGCAAAGCTCTTATTGATGGAGCTATTGCTCCTCTTAGTAAAAACGTAAATTCTTATTTTATGTGCCAGCTGGAAGCGGTACTGGATAAATATAATTACTCTTTACATGACACATGGGAAAGCCTATCCTCACAAGTGCAGGAAATTATTATGACAGGTTCGGGTGTAGAACAGTTTGATTTTGAATACGATAACATGTATGGAGAAACAAAAACCTATCACGCCGTTTTTGAAGGTGTGATCCCATTATTAAACCGTCGGTATCGGGAAACGGTGTCGGATTGGTCCCGAGAAGATATTGAGGAATATATGAGTTCGAAACCCTGCCCTACGTGTAAGGGAGCCAGGTTAAAGCCCGAAACCTTGTCTGTTAAGGTCGGCGGCAAAAATATCTATGAGGTAACGGCGGGAACCATTGCAGAAACGCAGGACTTCTTTTCTACTTTAGAATTAACAAATAGAGAGAAAGCCATTGCTCATCAAATTTTAAAAGAGATCCACGCACGTTTGGGATTTCTGCTGAATGTGGGATTGGATTATTTGACTCTCAGTCGGGCTGCAGGAACCTTATCAGGGGGAGAAGCACAGCGCATACGGCTAGCTACTCAGATTGGCTCCGGGCTGGTAGGGGTACTGTATATATTGGACGAACCAAGCATTGGTTTACATCAGCGAGACAACAACCGTCTGTTAACGACCCTCAAGCATTTACGGGATGTAGGCAATAGTCTGTTGGTAGTTGAGCATGATGAAGATACTATGTATGAAGCCGATCACATTATTGATATTGGTCCGGCTGCTGGTGCTCACGGCGGACAAGTGGTAGTTCAAGGAACTGTAGAAGAGATCAAGGCTTGCTCTGAGTCCATCACAGGGCAGTATTTGAAGGGAAGCAAATATATCCCGGTACCTGCTGTGCGGCGCAAACCCAATGGTAAATGGCTGGAAGTAGTAGGAGCAAAAGAAAACAATCTGAAAAAATTGACAGTGAAATTTCCTTTAGGCGTGTTTACTGCGGTTACAGGAGTATCCGGTTCCGGCAAGAGTACTCTGGTAAATGAGATTTTATATAAAGGGCTGGCAGGACGGGTATATCGGGGTTCAAAAACTCGGCCTGGTGCTCATGATGACATTCGCGGTGTAGAATATATTGATAAGATTATTGAAATTGATCAGTCTCCCATTGGACGTACTCCCCGCTCCAATCCTGCTACGTATACAGGCTTATTTGATGTCATTCGCGAAGTTTTCAGCCAAACTCAGGAGGCAAAAATGCGGGGATATAAGCCTGGACGTTTTAGCTTTAATGTAAAAGGCGGACGATGCGAGGCCTGCCGCGGTGATGGGATTATTAAGATTGAAATGCATTTTTTACCTGATGTATATGTTCCTTGTGAAGTATGTAAAGGTGCTCGCTATAATCGGGAAACCTTGGAGGTTCGTTATAAAGGAAAGAGTATTTCTCAGGTTTTGGATATGGTGGTGGATGAAGGTGTAGACTTTTTCCAAAACCTGCCCAAATTACAGCGTAAACTGCAAATTCTGCAGGATGTTGGTTTAGGATATATTAAATTAGGCCAACCTGCCACGACTCTTTCTGGAGGAGAGGCCCAGCGGATTAAGTTAGCAACGGAATTAGCAAGACGCAGTACAGGTAAGACGCTCTATATTCTTGATGAGCCAACTACTGGTTTGCATACTGCAGACATTCACCGCCTGCTTACCGTGCTGCAGCGTTTGGTCGATGGAGGAGATACGGTGGTAGTAATTGAGCATAATCTGGATGTCATTAAGACTGCGGATTATGTAATTGACCTTGGACCAGAAGGGGGCAGCCGAGGCGGCACTATTGTTGCCAAAGGAACTCCGGAAGACATCGTAAAGGTCAAGGCTTCCTACACAGGACAGTTTCTAGCGCCCATCCTAGAAAGAGGAATACGCGAGTAAGTTTTTAACCGCAGAGATGCAGAGAGGATGGCGAAGAGTTTTTTAGATAATTTCTCTTCTGCGCCCTCTGTGTGCTCTGCGGTTAACATTCTTTTTTCTATATTGCACAATTATAATTGCTGAGAATATAAAAAAGAGTAGGCATAGTGCCTACCCTTGGGAATAGTATTTCTTATTTTCAGTATCAATTTCACATTCTACTTCTTGAATGGGAGTCATACGTTTGTAAACGAATTGCGTATCAATATTGCCGCTGCAGAAATGAGGGTTATTTAAGATTTCCTGTTGAAAACTAATATTGGTCTTAATACCAGAAATCCGGTATTCTGCCAAAGCCCTGCGCATAATTTTAATGGCATCTCCTCTGGTACGTCCATGGGCAATGACCTTTGCAACCATGGAATCATAATGGGGCTGCACTGTCATACCGGCGCACACTCCGCTGTCTACCCGAACCCTGGGACCGCCTGCTTCGTGGTAAAAATCAATATAACCGGGGGAAGGAATAAAACAGTGTTCTGGATCTTCGGCGTTAATACGGCATTCAATGGCATGACCGATAAACAAAATGTCTTCTTGCTTTTTGTTTAAAGGTTCACCCGCAGCAATCCGGATTTGTCTGCGAACTAGGTCAATTCCTGTAACCATTTCGGTTACTGCATGTTCCACCTGAATGCGAGGGTTAATCTCCATGAAATAGAACTTGCCTGTTTTCACATCCAATAAGAATTCGACTGTTCCTACATTAGTATAATAGATGCTTTTAGCGGCGCGAATCGCCATTGCTCCAACAGTGGTACGCATTTCAGGGGTTAAGGCACTGGATGGGGATTCTTCAAGTACCTTTTGATTACGGCGCTGTATGGAACATTCTCGTTCTCCTACGTGGAGGACATTGCCATAGGTATCGGCCATGATTTGTACTTCTATGTGTCGTGCCTCAGAAATATAATTTTCCAGATAAAAAGAGCTGCGTGTTACATCAACCTTGTTTAAGGCACTGATTAGTTCTAATTGGTTGTTGGCAACATACATCGATTTGCCGCCGCCGCCAGATACTGGTTTTAAAATGACTGGGTAGCCGATTTCACTGGCTAAATTACAAGCATGTTCATTATTGACAATCGGTTCACTGCCCATTGTCATAGGCAGGCCAGCTGCCTTCATGGCCGCACGAGCTGCATCTTTATTTCCTACTTGACGAATAATTTCAGCACTCGGTCCGATAAAGATCAAGCCTGCTTTTGTAACTTTCTCGGCAAAATCAGCATTCTCTGATAAAAAGCCGTATCC
>CAMKSY010000273.1 GCA_946415545.1 uncultured Pelosinus sp.
TTCTGAAACTCTTGCTTTGCTGGCATCATTGTTATTATAGATATCAGGTAAAACAGTAAGGTAAATGGACTTATTGCGTTCTTCTAGAAGTAATCTCTGATAAATAATCGTTACGGGTGTCTCCACTTCTACTAATTTATATAATTCTTCAACATCAGCATTGTGCATACGAATACATCCACCGGAAACAGGATACTGAATATCCCAATCTTTATTGGTACCATGAATTCCATAACCGGGACTAAATTCCATCCATCGGCTGCCTAGAGGATTATCTGGTCCTGGAGGCACTGGGGTCTTATCAGGGAAACCAGAACCAGGAATCCATGTAGGATTTTGCTCTTTGTTGGATATTTTATAATTACCCACAGGGGTCTTCTCATAAGAGGTCCCCAATGCAACAGGATATTCTTTAACTAACTTATCATTATCGTATACCCTTAACATTAATTCAGGAATGTTAATACGAATTTCAGGGGAAGCCCCCCCAATGGCTTGAAAGTAACCAAGTAACAGCGCAACCATCATCAAGATTCTCATTATATTCTCCTTTCGGGCAGCACCGACACTATGTAATACCAATCCGATCTGATTTGTTAATACATTTTACTGCAAATTGTAGCGTCTTGAATGTCCATACAATACTGTACTCTATGTATCGTAAAAGAATTGCATGACAGACTAGGCATAGTTATCTATTCGTTACAAATAAATTTCTTTCCTTGTAGAAATATTTAACAGTCTTCTTTCTACATACTTCAATACGTCCAATCTTTTGCTTCATATTTTTGAGCTTTCTCTTAAAAATTTGCAAAAAAAAGAATCGTATAGTAATAACGACTCTCAGGAAGCTCATTTAAAAATCACTCTACAAGTCCTGCTCTCTATGCAGCCCTGCAGATTAAGAAACAATAATCACAGTTGTTCCATACTGAACCATGTTATATAGTTCTGTTAGATCCTCATCCTGCAACGCCAGACAACCTTCCGTCCAATTGATCTTCTTTTTTGTTAAATCATCTCGTCCCCCATGAATTCCAATCCATCCTCCAAGTGCAGTATCTTGAGGCGGCTCTACTTTTTGTTCATTCGCCAGGATTATCTCCTGATACTGACTTTCGCTAATTAACTTTTGTTCCATCCCTCTTTGAGCATGAACTGGATCGGGATAACTTAGACCAATCCATTTACGGCCCAAATAGGGGTCATCATGTAACAATTCCTTATCAGTGATAAAAAACGTTCCTTCCGGTGTATGATTGTCCCCTTGCTTTTCCTTATCACCTTGTGTATTTACCCCTGATACGCATAAAAACCTTTTTATAGGTTTCCCTCGATAAAATACGGTCATTGTATTAGCAGCTTTCTCTACCAGTACAACTATATCTTGCTGCATTGTGATTTCTTGCCATTGGGGAACAGGAGCAGCTTCAACTGCAGAAGCCGTGAGCAATAAGCCACCAAATAGTATGATTGCAATAAAGACAAGTACTACTTGCTTGTTCACTGGTTATTACACCAACTTTGTTATTATTTATTTTCTAATACAATCTTTCCTTCTATATATTGAGGTACCATCGAAAACAAATCGGCACTGAGACAATATTCTACATCATCCATGCGATGCAAGTCGCATAATCGTTTGCCATTTCGACTTTGGACAGCAGTCTCAATTAGAGTATCCTGGGCTTGAGTATATAATAGTAACGCTGCGAGAGCCGAGTCACTCAATGTGACTTCACATTCTGATTTAAGCAGTTGAATTAACAATCCTGCACAAAGTGTATCTTCTAATGAAAAAAGTCCATCTGTTCCAGCACAGATAATTACAATATCTTTGCCATATTGTTTTACCTGCCTAGCAACAGCTTTCGCATTTACAAATGATCCAATGAATGTGCGATAAGCTTTTTCTGCTGCCTTAATGGCAATTGTACCATTCGTAGTTGTCATAACAATATTTCTGCCTGTTACTTTCTCCTTGCAAAATTCAAAAGGTGAGTTTCCAAACTCATATCCTTCAATTTTTATCGACTGCCGCTCACCAGCAAACAAAACACCCTCCATTTGACTAGCCAAGTCCTGTGCATTCTCAATGGATAAGGCAGGAGTAATCGCTTTGCACCCATTCGCAAGAGCAGTGACAATCGTGGTCGTTGCACGGAATATATCTAAAACGATACAAACACTATCAGAAAGATCCAGAGCAGCGGTCTCTTTTGGCAAAAGTATAACATCGATTTTCATTATTTTTTATCTCCTTAAGCTAAACTCTACAGATGCATAGTAAAACATAAGACCTGTAAATCCTATTTTATCCTTTGCGGCAGTATTTATCAACTCACCTTTGTATTCACGTTATGTATCAAATGTATTTAGAATTAGAATAAAGGAATTACCACAAAACTAAAAAGACTTCTTGCAAATGTTTGAATTAGTCAAAACGATAGTGCTTTTTAGCAAATAATATGAACTCACGGGCAGCGAAGGATAGATATCTTTCCTTTTTCCAAACCAAAGCCAATCGCAGCCAAGGTTTAGGATCTGAAAATGGCCGAGATTTAATCACCTTAGTATCCAGACTTCTGCATATTTTACTTGGCAGCAATGCGATACCGAGATTATCCATTACCATTTGCATCATCCACTCACGTTGTGATGTTTCCAAAATAACCTTCGGCTGAAATCCTGCATTCTTACATGCATTGATAATCGTATCGTGTAAATGATACTCATTATTGTATAAAATAAAGTGTTCATCAATTAGTTTATGATAATCCAAAGCCTCATATTGGGTCAGCTTATTGGTTGGATGCATAATGACTTCAAGAGGGTCTTCTTCAAACCAGATTTTCTCATAGGCTTCATTATCCTCTGCAGGTGTAAATATACCAATATCTAAAAGCCCATCTTGAATTGACGCTTCCACTTTCTTAGGACCAAACTCGTACAGCTGAATATGGATATTAGGATATTCTTTTCTAAAGGAATTAATCATCTTTGAAAAAGTTGTTATCGCAGTTATTTGAGGTAAACCAATATAGATTTTCCCAGATTGCATTTTCTTTAACTCTCCAATCTGGGAAGTGATATTTTGAAAAGATGATACAATCTGTTGTGCTTGCTGCAGAATGATTTCTCCTGCATCCGTCAGCTCCACAGACTTCGTATCACGATAAAATAAAACCACACCCAATTGGCTTTCCAGCTCTTTAATCGCCCTACTAATAGAGGGCTGAGAAATATACATCATCTCTGCCGCTTTACTAAAACTTTTATGACGGGCAACTTCCATAAAACATTCTAAATTTCTTATATCCAAGAGAGTTCCTCCTAGCTAAATTATATGAATTATATTTACGCAAGTTAGAAAATCCACTCTAAATTATTAAGCAACATTCTCCACTTGCCAGACTACCTCCGATAATTGATTATTAATACATATAATTATCTATTATTACATAAAAGGTTAAATTCCTGAAGGAAGTTTTATATACCTTGTAGAACGAATAAATTATATGTGTTAAATAACTAACAAACTAACATAGGAGTAATTATGGATATTGTACTTTTATCGTTAATTGGTTCACTAATTGGAACGATTGCAATAGTTCTTATCTACATATATTTATACTTATTATATCGTGAACGCTACATGGGAATATGGTCAATTAGTTGGCTCATCCTTCTTTCAAGATATGTCCTTTATGATTCAGGCCTACTTGCTTGGAAGGATTCATTCTTAGGATTGACTATATATGAATTAATCATCATTGTTAGCGTTCAATCCTATGTATGGGGTACCCACCTCTTTATAAACAAACCAATGAATAAATGGTGGTTATACGGAACCATTAGCATGTCCCTTATGTGTATTATTATAAACTTATCAGTATCCTCATTGGCTCACAAACTATTTCTCCCTATGATTTTTAGTAGTAGTATAGGAATATGGATTGGTATAACTTTCCTACGTCATTTTAAGCAACAAGAGCTTGGGAGCTTAGTTACTGGATATGCTTTTATTGCATGGAGCCTTCTCAGTTTAGGCTTACCGTTTCTAGCCTTTAATACACAAATACTTCCCTGGTGCTATTTATTAGGTGGAATGCTACGTCTGGCAATAGCGATTGGCACTTTAATGTTATATTTCGAAAAAACTCGAACAGATCTAACCAATAAAGAAACTCAATACCGTTTATTAGCAGATAATGCTGTTGACATTATTTACTCTTATAAATTTTTCCCTGAAGAAAAACTTGAGTATATAAGCCCATCAGTTGTAATGGCTACAGGATATTCTGCTGAAGAATATTACACCAACCACACATTAGTTTTGGATCTGATTCATCCTGATGATCATGTCTTAATCAAAGATTTTATAATGAACTTTCCATCCTCCATTATACTACCTCTGACTTTGCGTATAATTCGAAAAGATAAAATGATTCTATGGATTGAGCAAAAATGCGTTCCTATTTATGATAATGATGGTCGTCTCTCAGCCTTACAAGGTATTATTCGAGATATCACATTAAGAAAAAAATTAGAGCAAATGTCTTCTCTTTTTGATCGGATGAATATGGTAGGCAGTATGGCTGCAACTGTTGCACACGAAATTAGAAACCCCATGACTACGGTACGCGGTTACTTGCAAGTGATGAGCAGAAAGCATGAATATTTAAAAGATAAAGATAAATTTAAATTAATGATTGAAGAGATAGATAGAGCAAATGGAATTATTAGAGAATACCTTTCTCTATCTCGAGAAAAACTAGTTATTTTAAAACAATGCTCTATCAACGCTATTATTGAAGCATTATTCCCCTTAATTCAGGCTGATGCAACCGCTTCTAAGGTATCTGTAAATCTTGATATTACACCAGTTCCTGAATTGTTGCTAGATGAAAATGAAATTCGACAATTGTTGCTTAATTTGGTGCGTAATGGTATTGAAGCAATGTCAGCAGGCGGCAATGTAGATATTCGCACCTTCCTAGAAGATAACAAAGTTGTTTTATCAATTAGTGATCAAGGTATAGGGATTCCCTCCCACATACTGGATAAGCTGGGAACGCCCTTTATTACTACAAAAGATACTGGAACAGGCTTAGGGCTCCCTATTTGTTATCAAATAGCTCACAGGCATAATGCAACAATTAAAATAAATACCAGCCAAGAAGGAACTACATTTTCTGTTTATTTCAATTCACAATTATCATAATTTAAAATCCCTTTATCAGTGAATAACATTTCATCTGAAAAAGGGATTTTTTATGTCAAAATATCATATATTTCTACTTATTTCCCTACTATTTTACATTTTGCAAGGAATCTAGAACTTCTCTTCGTATCCCTTATTAGGGGGGTGATAGTTATGAAAACATAGGCTTTTATTCTGAGGAGCCCTTTCGTTAACTAGCTATTATAAAGGAGAGAAATAATGATGAATAATAATCAAAAAACAATATCTAACACTATAGTTGCCTCTGAAAGTCCAATTAAAATTGGCTTAGCCATTACTCCAAAAGAAAAACGTGAAATATATCATTT
>CAMKSY010000274.1 GCA_946415545.1 uncultured Pelosinus sp.
TATTTGCATTTTGTAAAGTGAAAAAACGTAAAGGATGAAAATATATGTACGATTTAATCATTATCGGCGGTGGACCTGCCGGACTGACTGCTGCAGTGTATGCAGCTCGCAAAAAAATGAATACGCTGCTACTGACAAAAGAATTTGGCGGACAACTTATGTGGACCAAAGAAATAGAAAATTATATGGGGTATCAATTTATTAGTGGTCCAGAACTAATGGGGAAATTTGAAGAACAGGTAAAACGTTTTGCTGTTGCCATTCAATACGAAGAAGTAAATGGTTTTGTAGTCAATCCAGATGGTACTTTCTTAGTTAAGACGGAGGAGAAGGAGTATCAAAGTAAAACTGTAATACTAGCCACAGGCAAAAGACCTAGGGGGCTAGACATACCAGGAGAACAGGAGTTCACTGGGCGGGGTGTTAGCTATTGTGCTACTTGTGATGGCCCCTTCTTTGACAATAAAGCGGTAGCTGTCATAGGGGGCGGAAACTCAGCAGTTCAAGCAGCTCTAGAACTTAGCAAAATTGCACATACTGTTTATTTAGTGGTACGAAATGATCATTATATCGCTGATCCGATTATTCTTGAAAAAATGAAAGTTGCTACCAATATTATTGAAAAGATTGGTTATGAGTCCGAAGGAATTTATGGTAATGAGGTAGTGGAAAAGATTACGATCCGTGAGATTGCGACGGGAAAGCTTCAAGATCTGGCTATTGATGGAGTTTTTGTAGAGATTGGTCTAGAACCTAATTCTGAGTATGTAGAAAATATTGTTAGGATGAATAACAAAAAAGAATTAATGGTTGATTGCCGTTCTAGAACTAATATTCCAGGATTATATGCAGCTGGAGATATTACAGATGGTCCTGATAAACAAATCGTAATCGCCGCAGGAGATGGTGCTAAAGCTGCTTTGATGGCTTATGATTATTTATTGCATAAGGAGTAAAGTGTATGTGGCAAGTCCTACTTTAAGACTTGCCGCATATTTTTTAAGTTGTCGGAAAATATAAATTTTAATGCAAAGTATTGGCTTTTGCTGTAAATACCGTATAATAGAATAATATCTTTTAAAATATTACAAATGTATTTTCAAAGAAGACAATGCTTGGGGAAAATCAAAAAATGTGCGTGGAGAGTGAAAAAATGAAAGCAGTAATTACAATTGTGGGGCAGGATCGAGTAGGAATTGTAGCAATGGTTAGTGAAATCTTGGCGGCAAACAGTGTGAATATCTTAAATATTAATCAAAATATCTTAGATGGTTTCTTTAATATGGTAATGATTGTGGATATGGCAAGCAGCAAAGTAAGTCTTAAAGATATGCAGCAGATTTTAAAGGGAAAAGGCGATGAGCTTGGTTTGGATATAAAAGCGCAGCATGAAGACATTTTTCAAATCATGCATCGGATATAAAGTAAGGAGGAACGTTGATGTTAACAATTCAGGAAATACTAGAAACAAATCGGATGATTGAGCAAAACAATTTTGATGTTCGTACCATTACATTAGGCATTAGCTTACGAGATTGCTGTCATTCTGATATAAAAATCTTCTGTCAGAATATTTATGAGAAGATTACACGGGCAGGAGAGCATTTGGTTCGCACGGGAGAAGATATTGAAGCAGAATACGGTATACCTATTATTAATAAGCGTATTTCTGTAACGCCCATTGCCATCGTCGCTGAGAGTTGTCATGCGGATAGCTATGTTCCTGTGGCCCAGGCTTTAGATGCTGCAGCCAAAACCGTTGGTGTTAACTTTATTGGCGGTTTCTCAGCTTTAGTTGAAAAAGGATATACAAAAGGGGATCGGATTTTGATCCAATCGATTCCTGAGGCTTTGGCACAGACGGAAAGAGTCTGTTCTTCCATTAATCTGGCATCTACCAAGGCTGGAATTAATATGGATTGTGTACGAGAAATGGGACAGATTATTAAAAGGACAGCTGAGCTAACTAGTGACCGTGATGCTCTAGGGTGTGCAAAGCTAGTGGTTTTTGCAAACGTCCCTGAAGACAATCCTTTTATGGCTGGTGCTTTTCATGGCGTAGGAGAAGCGGAAAAGGTAATCAGTGTAGGAGTCAGTGGACCTGGTGTGGTTAAACGCGCCTTTGAAGAGGTAAGAGGACAAGATTTTAGTGCTGTTGCAGAAACCATCAAGAAAACTGCCTTTAAAATTACGCGAGTAGGACAACTTGTTGCTCGAGAGGCCTCTCGGCGGATGGACGTTCCTTTTGGTATTATAGACTTATCGTTAGCACCTACACCAGCAGTCGGTGACAGTGTTGCACATATTCTAGAGGAAATGGGTTTGGAAAGTTGTGGTGCACCTGGTACGACTGCAGCGTTAGCAATATTGAATGATGCAGTGAAAAAGGGCGGGTTAATGGCTTCATCTCATGTTGGCGGGTTGAGCGGAGCCTTTATTCCTGTAAGCGAAGATGCGGGAATGATTGCAGCAGTAGAACGAGGCAGTTTGACATTGGAAAAATTAGAAGCTATGACTTGTGTCTGCTCAGTAGGACTTGATATGATTGCTGTAGCGGGAGATACATCTGCTGCTACTATTTCAGGTATTATTGCAGATGAAGCAGCAATTGGCATGATTAATAACAAGACGACAGCGGTACGTATTATCCCTGTTCCAGGTAAAAAAGTCGGTGACAGTGTAGAATTTGGGGGTCTTTTGGGATATAGTCCGATTATTCCTGTGAACACTTTTAAATCCGATGACTTTATTGCCAGGGGTGGCAGAATTCCTGCGCCGATACGCAGTTTGACAAATTAGTCAGATTGTTTTACATTAAAGATAACCCTTTCATTAAGTAAGAAAGGGTTATCTTTTTGCTTTTTTACAAAAGTAATTATAGTGTATTTTATAAGTCTACTTTTTTAGGAGGAATACATGCGTATTACCAAAGCTGTCAAACAAGAAATGTTATCTATATTAGAAGAACGCTATCAAGGTACTGCCACAGCCCTGGAGTATTCTTCCCCATTTGAATTATTAATCGCTGTAGTTTTATCCGCCCAATGTACCGATGTACGGGTTAATATTATAACGAAACGTTTGTTTCCTGAGTATAATACGCCCGCAAAGATAAAAGAGATGGGAATCGAAAAACTGGAAGCATATATTCGTGATTGTGGATTATATCACAGTAAGGCTCGCAATATTATGGCGACTTGCGATATTTTATGCCGAGAATATGATGAAAAGGTTCCTGAAACTTTTGAAGAATTAGTTACCCTTCCTGGTGTTGGAAGAAAGACGGCAAATGTCGTGCTAAGTCAATTATTTAACGTTCCGGCAATTGCTGTAGATACTCATGTATTTCGAGTATCGAATCGATTGGGATTAGCCAAAGGAGAAACTCCATTGACTGTAGAAGAAGGGCTGATGAAAGCGATACCTCGTCATAAATGGAGTGATGCACATCATTGGCTTATTTGGCATGGACGAAAAATTTGTAAAGCACGAAAACCAGAATG
This sequence comes from uncultured Pelosinus sp., assembly GCA_946415545.1. GTDB lineage: Bacteria > Bacillota > Negativicutes > DSM-13327 > DSM-13327 > Pelosinus. Next base: position 3,504 of record CAMKSY010000274.1, read on the forward strand.
TAATACCTGTCCTTTAGCTGCATTATGCCCAAGTAAAATACTCTAAGGTTTGTGATTTTCTATTGTGATGATATAATAGAAAGGTAATTTAAACTTCGGGAGGAATATCATGTCAAAGAAGATTGTAAGTATACTGCTTATTTTATTTGTACAAGTATTTTTGATTGCCGGGTGCTCTGGTAATACTGGCAATACTGGGAGTAAGGCAGCTCCAGAAAGCACACCGAAACAAACGACGACTGCGAAAAAGAATAGTATAGCTAAATTTGAGACTTCAAAAGGTGACTTTAAGATAGAATTATTTGAAGATAAAGCACCTGTCACGACTAAGAATTTTATTGACCTGGTAAATAAAAAGTTCTATGATGGATTGATCTTTCACCGAGTTATTGATGGATTTATGATTCAAGGCGGTGACCCTAAAGGAAACGGTACAGGGGGACCTGGATATACGATTAAAGATGAGTTTCACCCTGACTTGAAGCATGACAGTGCTGGTGTCCTTTCTATGGCCAATGCAGGACCGAATACAGGAGGATCACAGTTTTTTATTACATTGGCACCTACATCTTGGTTAGATAAAAAACATGCGGTCTTTGGTAAAGTTACGACTGGTTTAGAGATTGTTCAAGCAATTGGCAAAGTTAAAGTCGGAGCGAATGACAAACCCGCAGAAGATGTTGTAATCAAAAAGATTACCATTGAACAGCCGTAATGGAGTAAACATGCCATATACATATATTGTTCAATGTGCTGATGGTACTTTATATACTGGTTGGACCGTGGATTTGGAAAAACGGCTTGCTGCCCACAATGAGGGAGTTGGTGCTAAATATACCAGCAGTCGTGTACCGGTAACCCTTGTATATTGGGAGCCCCAAGAAAATCAAAGTGTTGCACAAAAACGTGAAGCAAGAATAAAAAAAATGCCACGATGTAAAAAGTTGGATTTAATTCGTGAATTTGTCAATCGTTAGCCGCTGAGAAAACTATGAATGACAAGGACGCAAAGGTATGCAAATAGTGCATGCCGTTGCGTTTTTGTGGTTGAAGGAATTAGCGATTTTGACACAATAGGTTTTACAGGCTACAATAATAAAACATATCGAAAAAAGCTAAAAGAAAAATTTGAACAATGCAGGTGAATAGATTGAGCGTATTAACAGTAGAAAATGTAACTCATGGGTTTGGCGGCAGACAAATACTAGAAAATGCATCCTTTCGGTTATTAAAAGGAGAACATGTTGGTTTAATTGGAGCAAATGGTGAAGGTAAATCGACTTTTCTAAACATTATTACAGGGCAATTAATGCCTGATGAAGGTAAGGTAGAATGGTCGAATCGAGTAACAGTTGGTTATTTGGATCAGCATACAGTATTGAGCAAAGGGAAAACGATCCGAGAAGCATTGCGGGAAGCCTTTCAAGGCATGTTTGATCTGGAGGCTGAAATGCTGGCAATATATGATACAATGGGGGATGCATCACCTGCAGAGCTAGATAAAATGATGGAAGATGTAGGCGAGATTCAGACCATTTTAGAGACAAACGGTTTTTATATGATTGATGCCAAAATCCTTGAAGTAGCTAATGGCTTAGGATTGGCTGAAATCGGTCTTGATAGGGACGTAGCCGATTTAAGTGGCGGGCAGAGAACCAAGGTATTATTAACTAAATTATTATTGCAGAATCCAACTATTTTACTCTTAGATGAACCTACGAACTATTTAGATGTAGAGCATATTGAATGGTTAAAACGGTATTTAAAAGAATATGAGAATAGCTTTATCTTAGTTTCTCATGATATCCCTTTTTTAAATGAAGTTGTAAATGTCATTTATCATGTGGAAAATACTATATTGACACGCTATACGGGAGATTATGAGCAGTTTCAGCAGTTATACAATATACGAAAAGGGCAAGAGTCAAAAGCCTACGAACGTCAACAGCAAGAAATTGATCGATTAGAAGACTTTATTTCCCGTAATAAAGCTCGTATCTCTACTACCGGACGGG
>CAMKSY010000275.1 GCA_946415545.1 uncultured Pelosinus sp.
ACATTAACCTGTCCATTCAGCCCCATCATTCCTGAAATTAATTGAGCTGCAGCAGAATCACTCTTGCTAGCCATATCTTCTTTCTCAGTTTTATTTGACTGGTTGTTTAATACCTTACCAAAATCCACTCCAGACTTATTTCTGAAAGAATTATTCTTTTTACTCGTAGATATTTGCGAAGACGCATTTGTTTTAATCTCTACGGGAGTTACATTTGCCATTATAGCCATTTTTTCACCTCCTTTCATTACTTATTAATTCAAAATTCCGCCTCTGAGCATGGATTGAGTAAGAATAGCAGCACGCTCCGGACTAAATAAAGGTAAAATTTTTGAAACCTCATCGTCTTCCATCTTATTTAAAATCGCCAGTACAGAAGGATCATCTAACTGATTTAAGATGACAACAGCCTCGCTAGGTTTCATCCCACCATATAATCTTGCTAATTTAGAAATACGTTTTGCTTCTTCTTGTTGCTTTATTTTAGCCTGTTTCTGTAATTCAGAGTCATCCACAATTACCGGCACGGCAGCAGATAAATTGCTGGCGATACCACCAAGTTTGCCTCAGCAGGAGTTTCTACTTGATCTTTTTCCCCTAATTCAACAGTCTCAAAATTAGTTTTAGGCTGAGGAAAGTACTGTCCAATCACAGGATATTCATTTAATTTCCATTTTTCAGTCATGCCCTTCATGTCAATTAAATTTAAATAAACTCCTAAGGCAAAGCCAGCGACAGCGATGAATAACAGTATGATAATCGCAATTAACACTTTAACTATTGTTCCTAGCTTTTTCTTAGGTTTTTCAGGCGTACTCATATTTATTTTTATTTGCGAATCAGGCGTCACTTTTTTTGCCATATTGTTACCTACCTTCGAAGACTGTTTCACCCATGTAATTTATATTATTTCACTAATGCCATTACTTTCGCTACATAATCTTTTGTTTCTGTGTAAGGAGGAATGCCATTATATCTTGTTACAGCCTGAGGTCCTGCATTATAAGCAGCTACAGCCTTCGTTATATCACCATCAAAAGAAGTAATTAATTGCTTCAGATAGCGAACACCACCATCAATATTGTCACGTGGATCTTTACTATTACGAACACCCAATCCTTGCGCAGTTTCAGGCATTAATTGCATTACACCTACCGCGCCAGCCGACGAAACCGCATCTGATGATAAATTTGACTCTACTTTGGCAACAGCCATAACCAGTTTAGAGTCAACTCCATATTTTTTAGCTGTATAATCAATAATTTTACTAATATCATCTGAAGCAAATGTTTTTCCATTTATAGAGTCATTTGCTTGAACTCTTGACAGGGTAGAAGAAAAATCATGCCCAATCACAGAAGAATGATTAAAGCGTTGTTCAATGGTATTAATCCGTTGTAAAACTTTGCTTATACTCTCCATTTACTCACCCTACTTTTCTCTTACATAAAGCTGTAATCCTATTTCATCTAATTTTTTTTGCTCTTCTTTTAGTAATTCTGCTTGATAATCCTGTATTTTTTTCTCACGAAATTTCTCTACAACTTTATGACTTTTTACTGCTTCTTCAAGATTCTTTAAACATTCTTGTCTATATTCATCAGCACGCTTAATAGATTCCTTTTGCTGTTGAATTTCGTTTTTCATCTTATCAAAATAATGATGAAATGACTTATAAGTTTCAATCGATAATAAATTGTGCTGAAAGTTGCGCAACAAATTCATATTTTCCATTACATTTTCTTCCAATTTTACCAATTCTTCTTTTTCGATTCGTAGTTGATTCGTAGCTTGCCAAAATAAAATTTGCGCTTGCTCTTCTTGCATTTTGCGAAACTTAAACAAGGCTTCTAATCGAAATTTAAATGACTTCATCTTATTTCACACCTCAAAGTCTTACATTTAAGATGTTAACAATAGCAATTTATCAATTGTTTCATCTGCAGACATTTTTTCGTAAACATCCTGTTGCAAAAAGTTCTTAACAGAATCAATAGCTGTAATCGCATTGTCTATACTAACATTACTGCCTGTTGCGTATGCGCCAATATTAATTAGATCTTCAGCTTCACGATAAGTAGCCATAATAGAACGCATTTTCTGTGCGGCTTTATAATGTTCATTCTCTACAATATCTAACATTACCCGGCTTACACTCCCCAGAACATCAATGGCAGGATAATGATTTTGTGCAGCAATACCACGATCTAATACAATGTGTCCATCTAAAATACTGCGTACAGCATCTGCTATAGGCTCATTCATATCATCACCGTCTACCAGAACCGTATAAATACCAGTAATTGAACCACTCTCACCCGTCCCAGAGCGTTCTAGCAGTTTGGGCAACATTGCAAAAACAGATGGAGTGTAGCCACGAGTAGCAGGAGGTTCACCAACGGTTAATCCAACTTCTCGTTGCGCCATGGCAAAACGGGTAACCGAATCCATCATTAATACAACATCTAAACCTTGATCGCGAAAATATTCTGCAATAGCTGTAGCAGTCATTGCACCTTTGATACGCACCAAGGCAGGCTGATCAGAAGTAGCAACAACAACAACTGAGCGTTTTAGTCCTTCCTCTCCTAGGTCTCGTTCAATAAATTCTCTAACTTCTCTTCCCCGCTCACCAACTAAAGCAATTACATTAATATCCGCTTCCGTATTGCGAGCAATCATACCTAGCAACGTACTCTTCCCAACGCCACTGCCTGCCATAATACCAATTCGCTGCCCTCGCCCTAAGGTTATTAAGCCATCAATCGCCCGTACTCCTACCGATAATTTTTTTTCAATGCGTCTGCGAGATAAAGGATGAGGTGGAGCACTATGTAATGGATACTCTTCTTTTATTGCTAAAGGCCCTTTATCATCCATAGGATTACCTAAGCCATCCAGAATACGCCCTAATAAATGATTCCCTACATTAACTTTTAAGGATTGATGAGCTGAAAATACCTCACACCCCGGTCCTATTCCTTGCATTTCACCAATCGGCATTAGCAGAACCCTATTATGACGAAATCCAACGACTTCAGCAGGAATTGCGCCTCCTGCATTACGAGGAGTTATATAGCATAAGTCGCCCAAGTTAACACTAGGACCTTGGGATTCAATCACTAAGCCAACAATTTGCGTTACTTTACCAGCTATTTTCATTGTTTCAGCGCTATGTATTACATCTAAGTATTTTTCATTATGAAAGGACTTCATGGCAATACTCCTTGCAACGCTTTGCGAAGTGCATCAAACTGCGTGTCTATCTTAGCATCAATCAAACCATAGGATGTATCAATTATACAACTGCCTGCTGTAATCGTACGATCGGCTACAATTGTCAGTGCCTGCTCACATCCTACCATTTTTTGAAATTCTTGTTTTGCTTGCAATACGATATCAAAATCCTTGCTGCTTACTCTAATAACAATTTGCTCCTGATCCTTGACTTTCTCCAGTGCATTTTTAACAATAGGAAGTATAGTCATCGGATTCTCTTCGATTTGGCAAGCCAACACTTTACCAGCAACAGCCAGTGCAATTTCAACGATCTGCCTTTCCGCAGCCAAAATCATTTCTTTCGCTTCTTTTTCTCCAAGGGTTAACATCTGCTGCGTTTTCTCAACAGCATTATCAAACATCGATTGCATTTCTTCTAATCCTGACTGTTTTCCTTGTTCAATTCCTTGCTGATGGCCTGTCTGATAACCATCAGCATGAGCTTGTTGCCTTAATAGCTCAACTTGTTGGTTTGCCTCATTTATGCATTGAATTGCCTCTTTCTTAGCTCTATCAATAATAACCGCCGCTTCCTCTTTCGCAGAAGCTATTATTTTGTCTGCCACAGAAGTATCTGCTGAAACCTCGTTTCTAGTTGCTTCAACTTCTTCAACCATTGCCATATTATTATTTATTATTAAAGGTTCCACTTGCATACAAGCAAATCGTATAATATTAGCCAATGATCTCGTCCCCTTTACCACGCGCCACAACAATTTCTCCAGATTCTTCTAGACGACGGATAACATTAACAATTTTCTGTTGAGCTTCTTCAACGTCTCTTATTCTTACTGGACCCATATATTCGATTTCTTCACGCAACATGTCTGCAGCACGTTTTGACATATTTTTGTAAATTTTATCAGCCACTTCATTCGAAGACGCTTTAAGAGCTAATGCCAAATCTTTACTTTCAATCTCACGCAATACCAATTGCAAAGACCTGTCATCCAGCAAGACAATATCTTCAAATACAAACATACGGCGTTTGATTTCTTCGGCAAGCTCAGGATTTTGTACCTCTAAGTTTTCCATAATCGTTCTTTCTGTTGATCGATCCACTCGATTGAGTATTTCTACGATGGAATCAACACCACCAGCAGATGTAAAATCTTGAGTAACCATAGCTGATAATTTACGTTCTAAAATGCGTTCAACATCTTTTAATACATCAGGAGAGGTACGATCCATTGTCGCGATCCGCTTTGCCACATCAACCTGCCGATCCGGAGGCAAAGATGATAAAATCGCTCCAGATTGTTCCGCTTGTAAGTATGACATAATTAAAGCAATCGTTTGCGGATGCTCATTTTGAATAAAATTCAGCAATTGTCCCGGATCTGTTTTTCGTGCAAAATCAAAAGGTCTGATTTGCAAACTTGAAGTTAATCTATTAATAATAGATACTGCTTTTTCTGCACCGAGCGCCTTTTCCAAAATTTCACGAGCGTAATCCAAGCCACCAGAAGAAATATAATTATTGGCTACTAACATTTGATGAAATTCAGCCAATACTTTTTCTTTCTGTTCTTGTGTTACTTTTCGCTGGTTAGCTATTTCTAGAGTAAGCTTCTCCATTTCATCCTCTTTGAGATGTTTAAAAACTTGAGAAGAAACCTCGGGACCAAGGGCTATCAATAAAATAGCCGCCTTTTGCTTATTACTTAATTCATTTGATTGGTACATACTTACCCCCGCTCTACTCTTCGGACAACCAAACTTTAATCAACTGCGCTACCTCTTCAGGTTTAGCTTTAGCCAGCCTTTCAAGTTCTTTACGCTGTTCAGATAATTGTATTTCCTGAGCTGTCATTTCAGGCGTTTCCATTGACATTGATTCAGTTGCAGCAGCAATTTCTTCTTCAACTCTTTCTTCTTCTTGCTTTTTGCGAAGACTACGCATACGAAGGATATATAAAATCCCCAGAACCGTCGCTACAGCTAATGCAATCTTCAGCCATAAAGCTTGTCTTTGTTGACTTTCAGCTTCCATTTCTTCTCTACGTTGCTTATCAGCCGCCTCTGTATTAAAGGTTATACTCTCAACGGAAACGGTGTCGCCTCTTGCATTATTAATACCAATTGCAGAACTCACAGTCCTTAGAATACTCTCTTGCTGTGCCCGATTGACACTAGCATCAACAAGAACTGCCACAGTAAGCCGTTTTATAGACCCCGGAGTTGCTATCACTTTCTCTTTTGTCTCATTTATTTCA
>CAMKSY010000276.1 GCA_946415545.1 uncultured Pelosinus sp.
AAAATATAAAAGTATTATAGTTGTATAGTAAAAAATATGTAGTATACTATAAAAATATGTTACAATAAAAGATGTGATTACAGGTGATTTAAGATGAGAATAATTACTGGAAGTGCTAAGGGGATAAAATTAAGTGCGCCACGCGGTCTTGGAACGAGACCTACAGCTGATCGCGTTAAAGAAGCGGTCTTTAATATACTGGGAGATATTGTTGTTGATGCCCAGGTGCTGGATATTTTTGCAGGTACAGGGAATTTAGGATTGGAAGCATTGAGTCGTGGTGCGTCAACTGCTGTTTTTATTGACAGCAGCATTGATAGCATTACAAGCATCAAAGAAAATGCCCAGCGTACTAAATTGATTGGACAAACAGAGATTCTTAAAAGTGACGTAATAAGGGCTTTAGATCGAGTTGCAGCAACTGGTCGTTCATTTGATTTAATTTTTTGCGATCCTCCATATAATAAAGGCTTTGTTCAGAAAGTATTAGAAAAAATTGAAACAAATCCAATAGTAAATCCAGAGGGGATACTTGTTATTGAACACTCTAAGCATGAAGAAATAACAAATCAATGGGATCGCTTGCAGCTAAGACGTGTTGAGAAATATGGAGAAACATTAATCAGTTTTTTATTATATAATATCAATCAGGAGGTTAGATAGTGCGCATTGCAGTTTGTCCAGGAAGTTTTGACCCAGTAACCAACGGTCATATTGATATCTTTGAAAGGGCTAGCAAATTATTTGATGTATTAATTATAGCTGTATTTCATAATCCCAATAAGAAACCTCTTTTTGATATGGCGGAGAGAGTCGAATTATTAACATTAACAACGAAGCATATTCCTAATATTCGTATTGATTCTTTTTCAGGTTTACTGAATGAATATGCTCATCAACAAAATGCTAATATTATTGTTAGAGGTTTGCGGGCATTAAGTGATTTTGAATATGAATTTCAGCGGGCGTTGTTAATTAAGAAAATCGATCCGACGTTGGAAACGGTATTTATTATGACTAGTAGTGAATATTCGTTCATAAGTTCAAGTGGAATAAAAGAATTGGCTAGCTTTGGTGGCTGTATAACAGGATTGGTGCCTAGAGGCGTAGAAGATAGAATTGGCAGTCGGATTAAAAAAGTCTAATGTATCTGCTAACCATTCCAAGACTCCCGGTTTTTTTGAATGGGATTGAGAAATGGCTAAGTCTTAAGGAGTTAAGTGGGATTAAGACTCAGGTGAAGTTTAAAAATTATCTGAATTAAGTCTTCTTTATCATGAGCAATAGCGTTGTGATATACACGGAATTTACACCAAAACATTTTTAATGAAGAATGTGTTGCAAGTAATACCGAATGGGGAGAGATTTTATGACTATTGAAGGAATATTAGATGAATTAGAGGGATTATTAATTGATGCTGCACGTGTGCCTTTTACGAATAAAAGAGTTTTAGAAGAAGATGATGTTGCCCGGTTACTTGATGAATTACGAGAGACATTGCCAAAATCAATTTCTGATGCTAGTAAGATCATGGAAGAACGGCAGCGTATTTTAGAAGAAGCTCAAAAAGAAGCTCATAATATTATTGAAAAAGCTAAAAGCTATACAATAAAATTAACCGATGAAAATATGATTACAAAACAAGCGCAAGAGCAGAGTGCTGAGATTCTCACCCAAGCACATAAGCAAGCAGCTGATTTGCACGATGATGCAGTGAAATATGCGGATCAAGTTTTTAAGCACCTTTCAGGAAATCTAGAAAAAGCATTAGAAGTTGTTAAACAGGGGCACAGTGAACTTCAGCAACAACAAAAAAAATAATTAAGATTTACTAGCAAGGCGGCTGTGAAAATAAGGAGTCCTTATTTTCACAGCCGCCTTCTTTGGCAAATCTTATAAGTGTCATGTATCCTAATGAATTAATAGCTTTTTTTTCTTATATATCCATATAATTCTCTACCAATATGTATCGCAATAGATAAGGCAATCATAATACTTAACATTACTAGAATCTGATAACTTACTTGTTCAATTCTTGTAAGAAATGAGCTAACAGGCATTGAATTAGGAGTTAGTAAAACTGGCAAAATAAATAATTGGGTGGCATTAATAAAAGAAGATTTCATTAGGAATATTGTGATGACCGCAGCTAAAATTGCGTGCAAAAGCCTTCCTACCATATAAGGCAACATCCGTATGCCTGACTCAATAACGATGCTGGCTACTTGCCCATGTACTGAAAGGCCGCTCCATGCAATAATTATACTTGCCACTACTGTTTTTTCAAGTAATGATCCATCGGCTTGACTTGCGGCTAGTGCACCTAAATCGATTTCGAATAAACCACTCACTAGAGCAGGAGCAAGATTTGTGGTAAAGCCGATTAATCCTAATAATCCTGCAAAAACAGTAGTTAATATATCGGTAATGCCAACAATAGATAAAATGCGTAGAAAGACGGAGAAAAGGATAATAAAGCCACCAATTAATAAGATCGTATTCATCGAATTCTTTACTGAATCCCCCAATAATTGTCCTATAGAGCGTTTATCCTCCTGTTTAGCAGCGTATAGAGCCCGAAAGGCTCTTAATAAGATATTTCCCTTTGCTATCTTAGCTTCGTTAGTATACTCATCTCGTTCGCGGCCATGAAAACGAAAGATGATTCCAACAAGGAAACTAGAAAGATAATGTGCCAGTGCAATGACTGCACCTAATTCTGGCATTCCAAACATGCCAACAGCAACGGCACCAAACATAAATAGAGGATCTGCTGTGTTGGTAAAGGATAATAGTCGTTCCGCTTCCACAGCAGTACAGAGTCGATTTTTTCGAAAATTGCCAGTTATTACGGCATCCATAGGGTATCCAGAGGCTAATCCCATAGATAAAGCAAAAGCTCCCACTCCTGGAACATTAAAAACAGGTCTCATTAATGGTTCAAGTAAAATACCGATAAAATGAACTACCCCCAATCCCATTAGAAGTTCGGATAAAATAAAAAAAGGTAATAAGGAAGGGAAAACAACAGTCCACCATAAATTTAGTCCCATAATCGCAGAATCAAATGCTTCTTTTGGATAATTCACCATAGAAATAGTAATAAAGACTACACTAAACGCCATAAAATATGCTAGTAGACGCGAGTGGTACCGTTTTCCTCTGCCGAAAATTCTCATGTAATTATCTCCTCTCCTATCAGGCGGTCTTTAATATATATTGAAATATGAGAGATAATATAACTATATGAGATAGGAATTAATAAAATAGCTGAGGATGAATTTCTTACTATTTTCTAAGGAGTGGTTTGATGCGGCCCAAAATTGGCGTTGCTCTTGGATCTGGTGGATTAAGAGGGTTAGCACATATTGGTGTGCTCAAGGTCTTAGAAAGGGAAAAAATTCCTATTGATTACATTGCAGGTTGTAGTATTGGTAGCTTAATTGGAGCTTTATATTGTTCAGGACAAACGCCAGAAACTATTTTACGATTAGCGAAGCACTTGAAGCCGCGTTATTGGATGGATTTTATGATTTCAAAAATGGGAATTGTTTCTGGTGATAAAATATTAGAAATTATACATTTATTGACAAAAGGGAAAAAATTTTCAGATTTGAAGATTCCGTTAGCTATTGTTGCTACAGATATAAAACAAGGCAAGGAGATTATCTTTACAGAAGGTAATGTAGCTGTTGCTGTAAGAGCAAGTACTTCGGTACCAGGATTTTTTGTGCCCTTTATCTTAGAAGATATGTTACTTGTTGATGGTGCAGTGCTGAATCCTACTCCAATTGATGTAGTACGAAAAATGGGGGCTGATATTGTCATTGCTGTAGACTTGGCACATGCAGGAACGATATGTAACATTACGAATATTTTTGATGTTATTATTCAGTCAATCGATATTATGGAACGAGAGTTATTCAAATATCGACAGCACAATTGGGATATATTAATTCGGCCAGATGTTGCTCATATTCAGCCAAGTTCTTTTGAATATATGGATGAAAGTGTATTGTTAGGAGAACAAGCAGCAGAGAAGATGATTTTAGATATTAAGCATTTGTTAAATCATTCTATGTTGGAATATAAAGAGCTGGATAACGAAAATCCCATGCACCCATACTCCAACTAGGAGAAGGAATTCCTAAACTATAAATATCACTAGCTAAAGTGTCAACAGACAGCATTTGTTGCAGTGGAGTGAGGGTATCTGTATCACGTTGTTTGCTGCTTAGATAGTGAGTGGTTTTAGTTATTAGAGGGATTGCAGGAGCTTGGTTCATCTTTTTTAAAAGTAAACGTCCATTTTGATTGAAGGCTAAAATTCGAGCGTATAGAGGACCTTCTTTATCAAAATTTGTTAATTGATCCTGTGTAGTTCCTAATAATGCATGAATTAGGATACGTTGTAAACGTGTATAAGTATAACGTTTACTTTTTAGTAGTGTTAACAAATCTTCTATATTTGCTGCCAATAGAGAGGCGTCACGAATTTTGTAATGCAGCCCTTCTGACACATTCGGTAATCTTTCTAATTGTTTTAAATTTGCTATTCTTAGTTGGGCTAATATAATAGAAGAGAAATTAGATAGAGTAACTGGCCCACGTTTTTGAGACAGAAGGTCATAGAGTATTTCTGATGTTGTTTCAGGGACAGACATTTTTATTTCATCTGTAATACTCATATGATCAATGATTGCTTGCCTTATGGCTGTGGCACTGGCAAATGGTGAGGTAATCGTAGTATCATTATATTTTGACTGTTGTCGAGTAACTGCAATTGGCTGCAATATTGGTGAATATTTTTTTATAGCACGTAAATATTCTACAGCTAAAATATTATTGGAAGAAGATATAATATTGTGAGAAATATTATATTGTTTTTCTAAGGCTTGTCCTAATGCGGAGGCATATGTATTACCTAATTGCAAGTTTATATGCATTTGATTCTTGATAGTTACATCATTTGCAGCCGTGGCAATTTTATTCAATAGTTCCAAGTCGGCGTGTTCCGCTCCAAAGCACACATGGCTCACAATACCTAAAGAATGGAGAAGGCGAATGCCTCCAGCAGCGAAATACTGAGCGCTGCGAACTGCAAATACAGCAGGAAGCTCAATAATAAGATCTACACCACCTCGAATTGCGATTTCGGCTCGTTTCCATTTATCAAACATTGCCGGTTCGCCTCTTTGTACAAAGTTTCCACTCATAATACCTATAACAAAGGGACAGCCGGATCTTTTTTTTGCAGCATCTATATGCCATTTATGACCATTATGAAAAGGATTGTATTCAACAATTACACCAACTGCTTGCATAATGCTACGGTCACTCCAATTTCAAAGATTATTATAACTGTATGTTAAGTTATACTATCCATTATACTTATAAAACTCCACAAAAATAAATATAAATATCCAAATGTTTACTTCTTTTTGTAATTATTAAAAGAAAATTGCTAATACTATAGG
>CAMKSY010000277.1 GCA_946415545.1 uncultured Pelosinus sp.
CAGCTTTTAGTTAAAAATATTGGCAACGAAGGCGCAAAAGAATTTGTTAACGAGCAAATCGGTACTCTTATTTGTTATGACGAAGAGAAGGGAACCAACCTTGTAACCACCTTAGAGGAGATCTTGCAGCATTCCAACCTAAAAAAGACTGCGGAAAAAATGTTTCTACACCCTAAAACAGTTGTTTTTCGCAAGCAGCGTATCGAAAAAATATTAGGAGTATCCCTTGATTCTTTTGAAACAAGACTCGCCCTTGGGGTAGCGCTGAAATTGCACCTCGTAAATCAAGTGATTAAAGCAAATTAAATGCTTAACCAAAATATCTTATAGGGATAACGATACGATATTTTTATATTGGAAATTTAGCTTATGGAGATAATAGAATATCCCTTACTACTAGACTATACTTATATAGTAGCCAATAGTAGTCTAATTCTAATTTTTCGTCAAATATTTCCATCAAAAAAACTTGCATACATCGCAAAATGACATGACAGCTATACATTAGAATTATAAGCAAACCTGCCGAAAGTCAGGGACGCAAAGCCTTGGGTCTAACGATACAATTGTTCTATGACTGCCAGGTTGCATCATGTTTATTTGATGTACCTGTCAGTTTTTTATATTGAGGGGGATTTTTTATGAAAAAAGAGGAGAATTTGGAAATTGGTGATATTGGAAAGGAATTAGATGAACTAATTTGTGATATTTTTGAGATTCTCCAAGATATTAAAGCTGTCAATAAAGGACAGCAGGTTACTAATGAAATGCCGGATGCAAAAGAAACTTGATGCTATGAGGTGTATTGTTTTTTTCGCATCGTAGTCATACCCATTCGCCCGGCGGGTCAATAGCAGAGAAGTATAGGGATTTAGGGGTGTAAGAGATGCTTTCTACCTTACCTAGTGAGGAGATACTGGAAAAAATATTTTTCATTTCACAGCGCCTAACGAGCTACGATGGAGTGGAGGATATATGGGAGTATATTGCCAAAACGGCTCTTAGTATCACAAGAGCTGATGCAGTTGTAATACGAGATTTTAATCTTGCAAGCGGACACCTTACAATTGTTAAAAGCTATGGACTTTCAAAAAGCTATATCAATGAGCCCCCGATTCGTCTTGAGGAAGGGGTAATTGGCTGTGTCGTATCGGAAAGTAAGCCTTATATACATAGTGATATCTCTCAAGCCGCTGAATGGAGTACTTACAAGCTTGCCATTCAGGAAGGGATACGATCCATAGTATGTGTACCATTAAAGGGGAAGGAAAGCAGCACCGGAGCTATCACTGTCATGAGAAAAAAGGTAGAGCCCTTTACCGAGCAAGAAGTATTCCTTCTGAATATGTTTGGTTTACAAGCTAGTGAAGCCATAAAAATAGTTAAATTAGTTAATTCACTGCAGCAACAGGCGATGTATGATTATCTAACACAAATTTATAATAAAAATGCTTTAAACTCAGTACTCGAGAAAACATTATCGTTGTCAAGAAGGTATTCTAGCGCGATGAGTGTAATTTTTATTGATATCGATAATTTTAAATTGTTTAATGATACTCATGGACATCTTTTAGGTGATAAGCTGTTGTGTGATTTTGCACATATCTTAAAGAAAAATTGTAGAAAATCAGATTCTGTCGGGCGGTTTGGTGGAGAAGAATTTGTAATATTAGCGCCGCATACCAATAAAAAAAAGGCTGTAGCATTTGCTAATAAAATTCGAAAAAGTGTTGAAAATAGTACCTTTATAGGAAGAGGCAACAGTGAAAATCATATTACCTTTAGTGCTGGCATATCTTGTTTTCCAGAAGATGGTGATACTGTCTTTGAACTGCTGCAGCAAGCAGATCGTGCCATGTACCAAAGTAAAATAGCCGGAAAAAATAAAGTTACCTCATAAATTAATGCACTAGAGATTTTCGAAGTCGATGGGAGAGGAGTCATAGCATGAAATTAAGCAAAAAATTAATGTTATTAAGCGTCATACCTACAATTTTATTTGTTCTTATAAGTTGCTTTTATATCATTCCGAAAACTAAAGAGAACATTTACCTGCAAAAAGATATTCAAATAAGAAATAATGTAGAATTAGCACATTCCACCGCAGAATATTATTATACTCTTTCTAAGTCAGGTGTAATGGCTGACCAAGAAGCTCAAGAAAGAGCAAAAGATGTGATTGGTAAAATGCGCTACGGCGGTGATGGCTATTTCTGGATTGACAATGATCAGTACGTTAATCTGATGCATCCCACTAAGCCTGAAACGGTAGGACAAAATAGAAGTAATACCCAGGATGCTAAAGGCAATTATATGGTTAAAAATTATATAGAAGGAGCATTTCAGCACAAAGATTCAGGCTACTATAGCAGCTTTTGGTTTCCCAAGCCAAATGAAACTGAGGCTTCCATGAAACGAGGTTATGTGAAATTATTTCAGCCTTGGGGCTGGATTATTTGCACGGGAGTTTATATCGACGATGTGGACAAAGTCATTGCGGGCGAAATAAATGGGATTATTATGATCAATGCGCTTCTTATGCTTATATCATTAATATTTGCCTATTTATTTTCACGGAAGACTATTGTTGCTCCTCTGCAGAATATCATAGAAAAAATAAGGGAAATTGCAAATAGCGGCGGGGATTTGACTCAGAGGATTGAGGTCAACAGCAAGGATGAATTAGGGGAGCTGGCAGGTACGGTAAATGATATGACGCAAAACTTAGCCCAGCTTATTCGGCAAGTTGCAGTAACGACAGAACAAGTATCGGCATCATCTGAACAGCTGACTGCAAGTGCCAGCCAATCTTCGGAGGTGGCTAATCAAATTGCAGCTGTTCTTACAGAAGTATCAGCTGCTGCGGATCAACAGCATAATACAACGAATCATGTAGTAGAAATTGTTGAAAACATGTCACAGAGTGTACAACAGGCTGTTGATAATACCAATTTGGCGGCAGAGCGATCTGAGCAGACAGCTAAGGCAGCAAAGGATGGCGTGATATCCATTAAAGCTACGATTGGCCAGATGAATGATATTGAAAGAACTGTTATCCATTCAGCGGGGCTCGTTGATAAATTGGGGGACAGGTCTAAGGAAATAGAACAGATTGTAAGTACGATTGCCAATATTGCAAATCAGACCAACCTGCTTGCTCTAAATGCTGCTATTGAGGCTGCACGGGCCGGTGAGCATGGTAAAGGCTTCGCTGTAGTGGCGGAAGAGGTAAGAAAATTAGCAGAGCAATCTGAAACTGCCTCAGAGCAAATCAGGCAATTAATCAGTGAAATTCAGCAAGATACCGAAAAAGCGGTATATGCGATGGATGAAGGTACATTGGCGGTTAAAAAAGGAACCGAAAATATGAATGCTACTGGAGAAACTTTTGCCGAAATTGCTACATTGGTAAACCATGTAACCGATGAGATTCAAAAAACCGTTGCTGCTATTCACGATATAGCAGAAGGGGCAAAGCAGGTAGCATCATCTATGGAAATACTGGACGAAGTTAGTGATGAAACTGCGAGCAAGACGCAGACCGTATCTGCCTCCACGGAAGAACAAACCGCTTCCATTGAAGAAATTGCTATTGCCAGTGACGCATTATCACAATTAGCTGAAAAACTGCAGTTGGAAATTGTCAAATTTAAGGTTTAACCTAGAAGAGCACTGCATGTGTAAATAGGAATTTATCGCCACTCATTGCTATTATTATACGCATATGGTATAATAATTAGCGTTGGGATACGAAGCAGTATATCAGAGTCCAAGAAGCTCTAGCAGTACCTCAACCTTTTTATATCGTGTGCGGGTGTAGCTCAGTGGTAGAGTACCGGCTTCCCAAGCCGTGGGTCGAGGGTTCGAATCCCTTCACCCGCTCCAGTAAATTCAAGCCTTCCGGCGTTTTGTCGGAAGGATTTTTTATATTTTGTATGCTATTAGTATGTTAT
The DNA here is from genome assembly GCA_946415545.1 of uncultured Pelosinus sp. Classification (GTDB taxonomy): domain Bacteria; phylum Bacillota; class Negativicutes; order DSM-13327; family DSM-13327; genus Pelosinus. Next base: position 3,954 of record CAMKSY010000277.1, read on the forward strand.
GGCTCTTCCTACAGTAAGTAAGGCACTGAAAGGATATTATAAATATTCCCTATTTGGGTTTTCTTGATTTTTAGAAAGCTGATAAAGAATTGATAAAACTTTTAAACATATAAGAAGTATTTCTTATAACTGCCTTATTATTGTCGGATATGCAGAGCTGCAGTGAGGGCTTTAGAAGGTCATTTAAGTAAGGGTTATAATAAACCTATTTTGATGGCCTCTTATAGGGGTTGCTGACAAAAGTGTTAATATAAATTTAATAATAATTTTATTAAACTCGTTTAGAAATCAAATTTACAATAATATATTTAAACGAAACATAATTTACACCTATCTAAAAGCCTGTTTAATGTACGGATAAAGTATGAGAGTAGCTAAATAAGGTTATTATAATAAACAGTGAATTTTTCATATATATCTTTTAAATGTATTTTAAATATATATATGAAAAAAATGTAAAAAAATAAAGGTATTTTATTACGTGTTGGTGTATATAATTAATAATTAGACATATATATAATATAGACTATAATTAATACGCAAATCTCAAGCGAATATTAGATATAAAAAGGGGGGATTAAGATGGGGATAATTGATGTTGGTACTGTGGCAAAGTATTTTTTATCTAAAAGTATTCCAGGTACTGAGTATGCTATTACGCATCTGAAACTCCAAAAACTGGTTTACTATGCACAAGCTTTTTATCTTGCTAATCATGATGGAAAGAAGTTATTTGATAATCCAATAGAGGCATGGGTTCATGGTCCTGTTTGTCGTGAACTATACAATATATATTGTGAATGCGGATCAACTGTGATCATAGAAGATGTTACGGATGTTGATCTTCCAGTTTGTGTAATTGAACATTTGGATAGTGTTTGGGAAGTGTACGGAGCATTTAGTGGACCACAGTTAGAATATCTAACCCATCAGGAAAAACCTTGGCAAGTTGCTCGAAAGAAGGCTAACGTTAAGCCTTGGCAATCTAGCACAGAGGAAATTTCTTGCAATGACATGGAAGAATTCTATAAATAGGTCTAAGGTTGTAATAAAAAGGAACCGTAAGGTTCCTTTTATTTTTATAGTATGCTTGAGATGGCGGTGATTGAGTGTTTGAGCAAGTTTGGCAAAAGTTAAAATACAAAAGTATCAATATGCTGGAATGGTTTAGGATGCTACCTTATACAATTTACCTGTATGTTAAGTGTTTATTAAAATTACATCAAAAAATAACAGTAATCCTCACACTAGCATTCATTTTCCTACTATATTGGGTAATCGATATTCCTATAAGTGAATCTGCAATAAATAATGCATTTATAAGTTTAGGTTTTATGTCTAAAACAGATAAATTTATTGTTTCAATCTTGGGTAGTACTACAAGCACAATATTACTAATAATACCAGCTAGTATAACTTTCTATTTTTTTGTATATAGAGAACAAAAAAATATATCAGAATCGTCATTAAATGTAAATGGCAATCCATATATACA
>CAMKSY010000278.1 GCA_946415545.1 uncultured Pelosinus sp.
CTGAGCACATGTATTTTCACATCACTTACATAACGTAACTTAGTTTATAATAATAACTAAAAAGTGTCAAACAACAGCTATTATTCTTTCATTATAATTGTTAGAGACGGAAATTTTATTATTACTTTTTCATCATATACTACTAGCTTATGGAGATGCTATTTTTTCTGTGCAGGCTAGTCTATAATAAGCTGTGGTACTGTAATGACGAAAGGAAGTTTAACATGAACTTAGAAAAAACTGTTCAACTAAAGCAACCAAAATATCAACAAATAGCCATCGACCTCGCCTCCAAGATTGTCGAAAGAAAATACAGCATTGGCGATAAAATATATGCAAGATCCTCTCTTGCCAGTCAATATAATGTTTCAGCTGAGACTGCAAGAAGAGCTATTGCCGTTTTGCAAGACTTAGAAATTGTTGAAGCCTCTAAAGGTAGCGGCGTAATTATAAAATCGTATGAAAAAGCGGCTCAATTCGTCAGACAGTTTCATGATGTCCAATCGATTCATGAAATACAAAATGAGCTTTTGACAAGTATTCAAAAGCAACATCAAGAATTGATTAATTTGCAAGACAAGGCAAAGCAACTAATTAGTCGCACAGAGCATTATCGATCAGTCAATCCTTTCATTCCCTATCAATTAGAAATGACAGCTGATAGTCCATGCATTCATCAAACTGTACAAGCTTTAAATTTTTGGCAAAATACTTCTAGTACCATCGTTGGTATTAGACGTGGCAATGAATTATTACTATCACCTGGTCCTTATGTCTCATTTGAAGAAGGTGACATTATTTATTTTGTTGGAAATGATGAAAGTTTCGCCAGAGTTCAAAGCTTTTTATACCCAAATTAAAATCCGTTTAAGCGCTGATATAACAGCGTTTAAGCGGATTTTTTCTTATTTGTCGATTTGACAAAAGTAACAACCTTTTGCTACAGTAAGGTTGTTACTTGTTTATTTTTGGGTATCGTTATCCTCACATAGTAATATTCTACGAAAGGAGTGCTTCTATGGAAAAAATTAAAATAGAACACGTATCGAAAGTGTTTGGCAAACATATTCCCCAAGCACTAGAACTCGTTAAGCAACAAAAAAGTAAGACTGATATCTTAAAAGAAACAGGTGCAACTGTTGGTGTATACGATGCAAGCTTTACTGTCAACGAAGGAGAAATCTTTGTGATTATGGGATTGTCGGGAAGTGGCAAATCCACGCTTATACGGCTCTTAAACCGCCTTATTGAACCAACGAGCGGAAATATATATATCGATGGAGAAAATATTTCTACTATGGGAAAAGAAAGTCTACGGTCTGTAAGAAGAAACAAAATGAGCATGGTTTTCCAAAACTTCGGTTTATTCCCCCATCGTACATTACTTCAAAACACCGAATATGGCCTTGAAATTCGAGGCATTTCAAAAGAAGAACGGCAAGCAAAAGCTGAACAAGCTTTAGAAAATGCCGGATTACTCGCATACAAAGATCAGTATCCAAGTCAATTATCAGGTGGTATGCAACAGCGTGTTGGCTTAGCACGAGCCCTCGCAAATGATCCTGAAATACTGCTAATGGATGAAGCATTTTCTGCACTTGATCCATTGATTCGTAAAGAAATGCAAGATGAGCTACTCGATCTACAACAAACATTGAAAAAGACGATTTTATTTATCACACATGATTTAAATGAAGCATTACGCATTGGGGATCGCATTGCCATTATGAAGGATGGCTCTATCATTCAGATTGGTACGGGAGAAGAAATATTAACCAACCCAGCAAATGATTATGTCAAAACATTCGTGGAAGATGTGGATCGTTCAAAAGTATTGACAGCTGAAAATGTCATGGTACGGCCAGTTTATGTCAATACAGACCTAGATGGCCCTAAAGTGGCACTAAAACGTATGCGTCAAGAAGCTGTTAGTTTATTAATGGCTGTTGATAAAAATAGACATTTAAAAGGCTATATCACTGCAGACGATGCACTGGCTGCAGCTAAGAAACAAGAGCAAACCGTCCATTCTATTGTGCAATCAGAAGTGTTAACAGTTCCACCAGATATGCTACTACAGGATATTTTAGGGATGATCTATAATTCTCCTACTCCTATTGCCGTTGTGAAAGATGGTCGCTTGCTTGGTGTACTAATTAGGGGCGTTGTCATCCAAGCACTGTCAACGAGCGATGAGGAGGCCGAAGCACATGAATAACTTTTTAGATAATATTCCAACATTACCACTAGCTCCGTGGGTAGAATCAGCTATGGACTGGTTGACGAGTAATTTTTCAGCGTTCTTTAACTCTATTCAGCAATTCGGAAAACTACTCATGAATCAGGTCACTGATTTATTAATTAGTATCCCAGCCATTATTCTTATACTTCTTGTCGTGATATTTGCCTTCTTCGTTTCAGGCAAAAAGTTAGGGCTTGCTGCATTCTCATTAATAGGCTTGTTGTTTATCTATAACCAAGGATTATGGACTCATCTTATGGAAACAACCACGCTTGTGATCTTTTCCAGTATTATATCCATCATCATCGGTATTCCACTTGGTATCCTAATGTCAAAATCAACGGTAGCTGAAAACATTATTAAACCAATACTAGATTTCATGCAAACAATGCCTGGCTTTGTTTATTTAATTCCGGCTGTTGCCTTTTTTGGTATTGGTATTGTACCTGGTGTCTTTGCATCCGTTATCTTTGCTTTACCCCCAACTGTACGTATGACAAACCTCGGTATTCGTCAAGTACCAAAAGAATTAGTGGAAGCTGCAGACTCCTATGGTAGTACAGCTAGCCAAAAATTATTTAAAGTAGAAATTCCCCTTGCTAAATCAACAATTATGGCAGGGATTAACCAAACCGTTATGCTGTCACTTTCTATGGTAGTTATTGCCTCTATGATTGGGGCTCCAGGTCTAGGACGGGAAGTATTAACGGCCCTACAACGTACCCAAGTTGGGAATGGCTTCGTTGCAGGTTTAGGTTTAGTTATTTTCGCAATCATTATTGATCGCTTAACACAAAGCTTCAATAAAAAGAAAGCATTATAGAAACGTCATCTTTCTTGCTACCATCCATGCTCCGATGGATGGCGGCAGTCTGATACAAAACGATGAAGAGAAAGGGAGATTCGATGAAACTGAAAACACTATCAAAGTTAGGAATGGCACTAGGCCTAGGCTTCATGCTTGCTGCATGTAGTGGAGGCGACTCAGGCTCAAGTTCTGGTAAAAACAGTGATTCTAAGGAGGTAAACCTAGCCTATGTTGAGTGGGATACAGAAATTGCCTCAACGAATGTTGTTGGGCAGGTACTCGAAGATTTAGGCTATGATGTAACATTAACTCCTTTGGATAATGCGATCATGTGGGAGGCTGTCTCGAAAGGAGAAGCTGATGGAATGGTGGCTGCATGGCTACCACATACACATGCTTCACAATATGAAAAATATAAAGCTGATTTAGATGAGCTAGGTGAAAACCTTGCTGGTGCAAAAATTGGTTTAGTTGTACCAAGCTATATGAATGTCAATTCTATTGAAGATTTAACAAATGAAGCAGATCATACAATCACTGGTATTGAGCCAGGTGCGGGAATTACGGCTGCGACAGAAAAAGCATTAGAAGAATATGATAATTTAGCAGATTGGAACTTTATTACTTCTTCTTCTGGCGCGATGACAACGGCATTATCTAAAGCACTGAAAGATAAGGAAGAAATTATTGTTACAGGCTGGTCACCCCACTGGAAATTTGCGAAATATGATCTTAAATACTTAGAAGATCCAAAGGGTGTATTTGGTGGAGAAGAAACGATTAATACATTCGTTCGTAAAGGCTTAAAAGAAGATTTACCAGATGTATACTCAGTTCTAGATAATTTCCACTGGACAGCAGAAGATTTAGAAAGTGTTATGTTAGAAGTAATGGATGGTAAAGATCCAAAAGATGCTGCGAAAGAATGGATTGATGCTAATCCAGATAAAGTGGCTGAATGGACAAAAGATGTAAAAAAATAATATAAAAACAGGCACTTCCGCTTATGCAGGAGTGCCTGTTTAATTATGATAGCAATTTCAACATTATTGCTGCTCCTAATACAAGGACAATACAAACCATGCGTCGCCAGTCCTTTGATTCATTAAAAAATAGCATACCTAACAGTGCTCCCCCAGCAGCACCAATTCCTGTCCAGATCGCATAGGCAGTACCCATTGGCAATGTTTCCATCGCATAGGCAAGGCCTGCAAAACTTAAGGTGAATGCACCAATCAACAGCCCTAAATTTTTCATACTCTTCGTCTTATTATATTTACTAATCATATATACGCCCATCATCTCACATAACCCTGCAACCACTAATGCCATCCATGCCATTATTCAGTCACCTCTTGTTCCTTAGGCTCTCCCGTTACAAGCTTTAAGCCCACAACCCCTGCAAGTAACACAACAATACATACTATTTTTGCTAATTTCCACGGTTCTCCAAACAGTAAGCTATCTGCACATACGGTACCCGCTGTACCTAATCCGACAAAGATAGCATAGACTGTCCCGACTGGTAAATGCTCTCCCGCTTTAATGAGCAAATAAAAACTAATAAAAATAGCAATAGCTGTCCCAATCCATTCCAGCACACTAGTTGCATGCTTTAAACCAACGACCCAGCCTACTTCAAAGCAAGCTGCTATTATGACACTGATCCACTGTTTATTCATCCTAAATCCCTCCATTTGATAAGACACGGCCGAATAACTGGTTAATCCAAATACTTTTTCAGCATTCGCCAAATAATTCGATTTTAGCCAAACAAAAAAAAGCCTGAAGAAACTGTTTATAAACAGTATCTCCCAGGCTTTTATCCTTCCGTGTCACAAAATCAATTTGTGGTTTTCTCTCGGACCAGACTAGCAATAGCTACGGAACCCTAGAAAACTTTTTATTCGATTATTACTCTTAGTATAGCAAACTATTTAATGATTTTCCACTGGTACATAGCCGACCTTTTCTACCATCGCTTGCCCTTCCTCAGAAAGTATCCAATCAATCAGTTTCTGAGCATTTTGATTTTCTGTACCAGCTGTGATGGCAAAAAATTCAGATACTAAAGGATATGTACCATTTTGAATATTCTCTTTTGTTGGTGCTACTCCTTCAATGGATAGTAATTTGATTTTTTTATTACCAACCATCTCTGTAGAATAATATCTAAACGTAAAGCCCATGGCATTTTTATAATTTCGATATTGTGACACTTCACGAATGATTCCACCCATTCCTGATGCAACATCTTCAGTGGGTGCCTCCATGATTGGCGTATTGCCCATCAATTTTTCTAGTGTCGTTTGGCTTCCACTATCTGCTGGGCGTTGGAAAGCACGAATGGCCTCATCCTCACCACCCACTTCACGCCAATTCGTTATTTCTCCAGCAT
>CAMKSY010000279.1 GCA_946415545.1 uncultured Pelosinus sp.
CAAATGGCGAGCAGTATGTTCTTATGGGAACTCGGGATGGACTTGCTATTTACTTCCCTGAAACTGATGTTCGTGATATGGGACGTACCGCTCGAGGTGTGAGAGGTATTCGTCTCCATGAAGGTGACAGCGTAGTTGGTATGGATACTTTAAAACAAGAAGGCGAAGTATTAACTGTAACTGCTGAAGGTTATGGAAAACGTACCCCAGTTGATAGCTATCGTAATCAAAAACGTGGCGGCAAGGGTGTCATTAATACAAAAGTAACGGAAAAGACAGGCCAGGTTGTAGGCATTAAAGTAGTGCGTCCTGGTCAGGAATTAATGCTGATCAGCAGTGACGGTATTGTTATACGCATTGATATTGACACCATATCCTTAATTAGCCGGAATACTCAAGGTGTTAAATTAATGAAAACCGGTGAAAATGATAAAGTTGTTGCCTTGGCAGCTGTGGAAAAGAAAGCAGATATTGATTAACCGATAATTTTTTAAATTAGCCATATAAAAAAGACAGACTAGTTGTAGAAACTAGTCTGTCTTTTTTTTGATCACTAATCTTTTACTTTGGCATTCCAAACGCAAGCAGCCAGTATCATTGAGATTACAGCCGATGCCACCCAAAAATCTGCAGCAAGAGTAAAATCATAGATTTTTTTGCCGTTCACAATGGTCATATGGGAATTAATCAAATAACCGCTGATCGCTTCCTGGGCTGCGGCTCCGCCATAGCTTAAGAGACCGATCATTCCCATTGCCGCTCCTGTGGCACGTTTAGGACAAATATCAACAGCCATAAGACCACCGAGATAGCAAACCAAAGCTCCCATTGTGAAGCCATATACTGCCATGCTGCTCAAATCAATCCATCTGTTGGCAGGTGCCCATACAAAGGCCGCAATTGCCGCAGCATATAAAGCGCCATAAATTAAACAAGGCAAATTACGTTTGTGATTAAAAAACTTATCCGATACAAGACCACAAGTCAGAGCACCAAATATCCCAGCAAACTGCATTATGGATAAAATACCGCTAGCCCCCATTGTTGTATAGCCTTTTGCTTCCGTCAAATAAATAATACCCCAGCTTTCAATTGCATACCTTGCGATATAGCAAAAACAACTGGAAAGTCCAAGTATCCAAACTGCGGGACGTTTCACCACTTCCCACTGCAGACTGCCAACCGATTTATCCTTTTCAACAATCGCTGCATGGTCATTTTTAAAGTCGGCAACATTCGGTAAACCACGAGTCTCAGGTCGGTCTGACATGAAGAAGTAAATAAAAATGGAGCCAATAGCACAAACAATACCTGGCATAATAAAGCCTGCGCGCCAGCTATAAGCTCCTACGAGAGCAGCAGTTGCCATGTAAGTAAAGGCTGCGCCAAGATTATGACTGGTGAACCAAATACCATAATAAGTGCCGCGTTCCTTATTACTAAACCATTGATTTAAAGCGACGATACAAGGGCCTGCACCAAAGGACTGGAACCATCCATTAATTCCCCATAATACAACTAAAGGTAAGTATTCATTACAAAATCCCATAATTACAGTAATAATAGATGAGAGAAAAAGTCCCATTGCAAAGAAGCGCTTAATATTCATTCTGTCAGCTAAGAAGCTGTTGGTAAATTTACCGATACCATAGGTGATAAAGAAGACTGAGCCCATAATACCGAGCTGCTGAGCATTTAATACTCCTGCTGCCATTAATGGTTTCTTAATTACAGAAAAGTTAAGTCGTAAAACGTAGAATAATGCATAACCCAAGGTAATTGATGTGAAGACTTGCCAGCGCAGCTTATTAAAAACCGCTGCGATTTGACTCTGATCGCCGCTTATCAAAGGCTGATCTTTACCTGTTGTAAAAAATTTTATAATTCCTTCGAACATTTTGCATCCCTTCTTTCTTTAAATTAACCACATTCTAGTTTGGTGAATTTTCCATATCACATCCCTTTACCTATTATAGGAATCCATCTCATCTGAATTATCACATTATAATGACAATTCAGGTATCCGTAAAACATCTGATTCTTAAGTAGGAATAACACCAAAGTTGCTGTAAGATAAATTCTTACAGCAACATATGATAAAAAGTATTATTATACGTGAGTCAAGAAATTAATCCCAAGAAAGTAGCAGCAAAAAAAAGCGAGTAGGTTTTTCCCTACTCGCTTTTTGCTGGCAATAAATCATATTTGAGTGCGTAGTCCACTAACTGACTTTTCTTAGTTAATCCTAACTTCTCCATCATACGTGTTTTATAGGTGTCTACTGTTTTAACGCTAAGACAGAGCATCTTACCTGTTTGGCTCATGGAATATCCTCTAACTATATATTTTAAAACTTCTCGCTCACGAGGACTTAATAAAGTATAAGGATTATCTGCATTTTCTTTAGGCGTATTTGTTAAAAGACTATTTAATAATAACTGAGAGTTATGAGGATTTAGATAACGCTGTCCCATATGGACTGTCTTTACCGCAATAAATAACTCGGTATCAACAGCATGTTTTTCTACATAACCTAGAGCGCCTGAGCGCATAGCTTCCTTTATGTATTGTTCATCTTCATACATGGTGAGTACTAAAATTTTAATCGGATAGCTCCGGCTTTTAATTTCCTTTATACATTCAAGTCCGCCCATATTTGGCATAGATAAATCAATAATCAGCACATCGGCAGTTATATTTTCTAAAAGGGTGAGGACTTTTTCACCGTCAGAGGCTTCACCGATTACAATAAAATCAGGTTCATTATTAAGTAACAGTTTTAGACCGGTTCTTAAAACAGCATGATCATCAGCTAAGATGATTTTTATTTTAGATCTCATTCTTCATCACTCCAAACACGTTATAGGTATGATTACCGTAATTGTTGTTCCTTGTCCACTAAGGGAATGGAAGGTAAAGTTACCTCCTAATAGTTCGACTCGCTCTTTCATACCATAGATCCCTAAACGGTTTTTCTGACGAGCTGCTTCTATGGCTCCTGAACGAATTCCAAGGCCATTATCATTAATACGAAGGATGATAGAACCTGTATCTTGTTCCAGAGTGATATTCACACTTGTAGCATAGGCATGTTTAGAAATATTCGTTAAGCTTTCTTGTAGAATACGATACAAGGTTAAAGCAATTTGATTATTGATAATTAACTTTTCATCTGGTGGGAAGAAAGATATTCTAAGGCTTTGTTGATTACTAAAATTGGTTATATACTTATCCATTGCTGCTATGATCCCTAAATCATCTAATACAGGTGGACGAAGCTCAACTGCCATTTTTCGTAATCCGCCTAGTACATTAATCGCTACATTCCGAGCGTCAAGCAGTAATACGCGCTGCTTTTTGTCAGTTAATTTTGATAACAGTACTTTCATATAGGCAAGTAGGGAAGCCATAGATTGGCTGGTTTCATCATGGAGCTCACGAGAAATCCGTTTCCGCTCTTCTTCCTGGATCGTAAAGAGTTTATTTAATAATACAGTACGTATTTCTTCTTTGGCGCGTAATTCTTTCAGCAAACGGTTATTTTCAAAATCCTTTTCTTTTAGACTCTCAATCATCTCATTAAATACTCCTGCTAAGCGTCCAACTTCATCTTCTGTTTTGATCTCAGTTTGGACATAAAAGTTACCTTGCTGAATTTGCTGGGCGGCTTTGGTTAAATTACGCATAGGATGAATAATAAGATACGCTAAATAAGTAGAGCCCATAGCAGCTAATAAGCATACCAGGAGTGTAGTAATAAAAAATTCATACAATTTAAGAGATAATAATTGCTGTGTACTTTTCTCCGACATACCTACTCGAACGTAACCAATAGCTCCATTTTCAATTGGAACGATCACTTCTCGTATTGGGCCCTCATTGCTGCTGAATTTTATTGTATGATATCCATCCTTATCCTTAGGATAAAGAGAAAGCTTGATTGGCAATCCCTTAGGTAAATAGCCGGCGAAGGTATGAGCTAAGATTCTGCCAGCAGAATCTGTGATTAAAATATAGCGAACATCATCTGTATTATTCTTAGTTTGGTTAATACGATCATATAAGGCATAATTGTCATCTAGTAAAATGTCATTACTACTAAGAGCAGCAACATAGGCAGCCATTTCAGCACCACGCTTTTCAATTTGCTGATCAAGCAACTTTGTTGTGGTATCCATCATAATAAAACCAATTATGATACTTAATAAGAGCAGCATACTAATAATTATGCCGTTGATCTTATAATAAATACTTAATTGTCGCAGCCATTTCATAAGAATGTATTTGTCCTATCATATAATTTACGCAAAGGCTCATAAAGTTCGGGTGTGGGAAAAACAAATTTGTCAATTACTAAATGCTGTAAGGCGGCCTGTGTATCAGGATCTTCATGCATAGTAAGGAAAATGTGGCGTAATTGTTCCTTTTGCTGTGTATTCATACGTTTACTAATTACAACAGGGCCTGTTGGTACAGATGGCATAGAAGCAATAACACGCACCTTTGCTGCAAGTTCAGGAGTTTTCAGTTTTGCATATTCATAGATTTGACTATCAAAACTAGCTCCATCCGTGACCTTTGTGGCCACGGCCCAAATCGATTTATCATGACTATAGGTATAAAAATATCGTTTAAAAAATTTTTCAGGAAGAGTATTTCTTTGCCTTAAATACTCTTCCATGACCATATGACCAGAATAGCTAAGTGGATCAGTAAAGGCAAAGACTTTATCCTGCAGGTCGCTGATTGTGTAAATATTGCTGTCACTATGTACAATAATTTCTGGCGTATAGAAAGAATGCCCTTCATGTTCTGCCATAACAAATAGTTCAATCTCACTCATACCTCGGTAAGAACTATAGGCTCCAGTGGATAAAAAGGCGATGTCAACATCACCATTTGCCAAAAGCATATTCACTTCTGCATAAGTTTTACGCTGTACTAGAATGGTTTGCCGACCTGTTTTCTTAGAAACATAGTCAGCAATTTGGCGGTAATACGTGATTGTCTCATGTGGAGAGAAAACAGAGGCTAAAGCAATTAAAAGAGGACGCTCATCGGGTTTACTGTTGTTCTGCAAGGAGACAAATTCTGTTGGTTGGCTAAAATCAATGAAGGGAGTTGTATTGCTCTTACAACTATTCGTGAATATAATTAGAAACATAAGAATACTGAAAGTTAAGAATTTTAGCTTCATAATATAATCACCTTTTTATTATTTTGATGCAATGCGTTAAAAACTTTGCTATCGACTATTTGGCTGCCAGAGGTGGAATATCAATAGTAATCGTCAATATTATAGCATAGATCATTTTCCTAGAGGGAGTAAAGAAAGAGAATTTTAGTAGAGTTTGAACGTGGTGATTCGTTTTATACAGAATATAATCACCAAAGGAAGAAGTGAAAATCATCTTATATATATGAAAG
>CAMKSY010000280.1 GCA_946415545.1 uncultured Pelosinus sp.
TCCTTGTTCACAAAAGACAATATCTCGATATCAGAACTTAGCAAGAATGTTTTGCTAGACAATTCAACACTTACTGGTCTGATTGATCGTTTAGAAAAATCAGGCTTTGTGATGCGAATTGATACTCCCAACGATCGGCGCTCTTACCAAATTATTTTAACAGAGAAAGCGAAAAACCATAAAGAAACTATATTGCAATTAATGAAACAGATTGAAAGTAAAATGCTGGAAGGCTCCAGTCAAGCAGAAATTTTTACGTTTCGCAGCATTTTACATCGCATACTCATTAATTTCAACAACTAATGTAATGGAAAATAAGGTGACAGGAGCATAATGCTCCTATCACCTTATTTTTAATACTTCAGTATTTTACTTTCCAATAAAGTTTGCTTTGCGTTTTTCAATAAAAGCAGTCATGCCTTCTTTTTGATCCTGTGTCGCAAAACAAAGGCCGAAAACTTCTGTTTCATAGGCGATTCCTGAATTCAAATCTACATCAAGACCTCTATTGACTGCTGTTTTACAAGCTTGTACGGCAATGGGTGCTCTGGATATTATCTTCTGAGCCATTGCTTTTGCTTTGCCAATTAGTTCTCCGTGAGCTGTCACTTGATTAGCCAGACCAATTCGATAGGCTTCAGCAGCATCAATCATATCACCAGTAAACAATAATTCCTTGGCTCTGCCTTTGCCCACTAAGCGTGACAGCCGCTGGGTTCCACCAAATCCCGGGGGTATACCTAGAGACACTTCTGGCTGACCAAACTTGGCCTTTTCCGAAGCAATGCGGATATCGCAAGCCATAGCAAGCTCACAACCTCCCCCCAAGGCGTAGCCATTGACTGCTGCAATAACAGGTTTGGGAAGATTCTCAATTTTATTAAATACGCCTTGTGCCAGTTGTCCCCACTGCCGCCCCTCTACAGCAGTCTTATCCTTCATTTCAAGTATATCCGCTCCGGCAACAAAAGACTTCTCACCACTGCCAGTAACGATGACCACTTTTACAGCTTCATTAGCAGCAAGTTCATCAAACAGTTGATCCAATTCATGTATAGTTGCAGCATTTAACGCATTCAAAGCCTTTGGACGATTAATCGTGACTGTACTGATACCTTCACTATCAATCTCTACTAATAAATTTGTATACTGTCCCATAACAAACACCTCTCCTTAGTATTCAAATTAAGCACTCTTTATTTTTTTAAATTCTTCAGTCAATATCGGAAGTACTTCTAAAACATCGCCAACAATACCATAGTCAGCCATTTTAAAGATCGGTGCATCAGGATCTTTATTAATTGCAATGACAAGATCAGACGATGACATACCTGCCAAATGCTGAATGGCCCCAGATATACCACAGGCAAAATAAATCTTCGGTCCTACGGTTTTTCCCGTCTGTCCCACTTGATGCAATGCCGACTTCCATCCCGCATCCACTGCAGCACGAGATGCCCCTACGGAGGCGCCAAGAACATTGGCCAACTCTTCCACAAGTGAGAAATTCTCAGGCTTGCACATCCCTCGACCGCCAGATACGATAATCTCAGCTTCTTCCAAATTGCAGGATACGGTACAAACATGAATCATATCGATGAGCTTTGTCCGCATATCTTCTTGCCTTATTTTACTGGCTACGCGGATTAGTTCGCCTTTTTTACTATAATCCAACACCGGCTTCTTAAAAACAGAAGGACGCACAGTACCCATCTGAGGACGATGCTCTGGACAGATAATTGTCGCCATGATATTACCGCCAAATGCTGGTCTAGTCCAGGAAACGAATCCAGTTTCCTCATCAATACCAAGACCAGTACAATCTGCCGTTAGACCAGTTCCCACACGGCATGCAACACGTGCTCCAAAATCCCTGCCGTCATTTGTCGCTCCCATGAGAATAACAGATGGTTTATAATTGCTGATTAAATCAACTAAGGTCGCAGTGTAACTATCTGTATTATACTGGGCTAATTCAGCAGCATCTACCAAATACACTTTATCTGAACCTGCTGCAAAAGCTTCTTGTGCTAACCCTTCAATGTTATGTCCAATCAGAACACTCCCTAAGCTTTGTCCCATACCATCTGCCAACTTACGCCCTTCACCAAGTAGCTCCAAGCCAACATTGCGTAGTTTCCCTTCAGAAACCTCCAAATATACCCATACGTCCTTGTATTGGCTTTTATCCATAGCCACAACTTTATCTTCTTTCTCACGAAGGATTGCCTCTACTGGGCAAGTATCAACACAAGCACCGCAAGCAGTACACGCCTCTGTTATGTACGCTTTTTCATCCTGCATTACAATGGCACCAAAGGGACATACAGACAAACAAGCACCACAGGCAATACATTCTTCTTGGTTTACTTTTATAGCCATTGCTCTGTCACCCTTCTTCTATATAATTTTAGCTTCTGATAGTTTTTGAATTAATACAGCAACCGATTCCCATGCTGTGTCTTTTTGAATGATAACGCCTTCCGTACGCTGTGGTGGTGTAAAAATTCTGCGGACTTGAGTCGGCGATCCTTTTAAACCAAGCTTTTGCTCATTTACATCAAGATCAGCCATAGTCCATACAGGGATCTCGGTCCGATTGGCTTTCATTGTTCCCTTAATGGTGGGATATCTAGGTTCATTAATGGACTTTACCACTGAAATCAGTAAAGGTAATTTTCCTTCAATGATGCCATAGCCTTCTTCATACTCACGCTCTACGGAAACGGTATCACCATTTACTTCAATTTTAGCTACGTAGGTGATTTGTGCAATCCCCAAATGTTCTGCAATCTCTGGTCCAACTTGAGCGGTATCACCATCAATGGCTTGCTTGCCGCAAAATATCAAGTCATAGGTACCAATGTTACGGATGGCAGCCGCTAAGGCATAGCTGGTAGCTAATGTATCCGAGCCGCCAAAAGCCCGACCACTGACTAATATAGCGTGATCAGCTCCCCTAGCCAAACATTCCTTCAATGCTTCTTTCGCCTGAGGCGGTCCCATAGAAATCACTGTAACCTTACCGCCATATTTATCTTTTAATTGCAGGGCAGCCTCCAAGGCATTTTTATCAAAAGGATTGATAATACTGGGTACGCCTTGTCGGATCAGTGTATTCGTTACTGGGTCTATTTTTACTTCGGCAGTATCAGGAACTTGCTTAATACAAACAAGAATTTCCATCTCTTCGCCTCCTAATATCATTAATGCATTTTTATATAGAATCCTCTTACACAATGCCCTATCTCTTACAAACTCATATATTCGTTAGAGATAAGGCATTGCTCATAGCATATCTTATCGTAAAACAGCACCTGAAATAACCATACGCTGAACTTCATTTGTTCCTTCGTATATCTGCGTTATCTTAGCATCACGCATCATACGCTCTACTGGATACTCACGGGTATAGCCATAACCGCCAAAAATTTGTACAGCATCCGTTGTAACGGACATAGCAGCATCAGATGCGACTAATTTTGCCATAGCTGCTTCTTTTGAATAAGGAAGATGATGGGATTTGTGATAAGCAGCGCGATACACGAGGAGCCTTGCTCCCTCTACTTTAGCCGCCATATCTGCAATCTTAAACGCAATTGCCTGATTGCTGGAGATCGGTTTACCAAATTGTACCCGCTCTTTGGAATACTTAATGGCTTGTTCTAAAGCGCCTTGGGCTATACCAAGAGATTGAGCAGCAACACCAATACGTCCGCCATCTAAGGCAGTCATTGCAATTTTAAAACCCTGCCCTTCTTTGCCCAGCAGATTAGCAGCTGGAATACGGCAGTCTTTCATAAATACTTCACGTTGTACAGAAGATCGAATACCCATTTTTACTTCTTTTTTACCGAAACTAAGACCGGGAGTACCCTTCTCAACGATAAAGGCACTCATGCCTTTTAAACCTGCAGCTTTATCAGTAGAAGCAAATATTACTTCAATTTCCGCTTCCCCGCCATTTGTATTGAAGATTTTAGCACCATTCAAAATATAATGATCTCCATCTTTTACTGCTGTAGTAGAAGCAGCGCTTGCATCTGTACCAGCATTGGGCTCCGTCAAACCAAAAGCCCCTAACTTTGTACCCTCAGCTAATGGTCTGAGAAACTTCTGCTTTTGTTCTTCAGTTCCATAGTGAAAAATAGGCCAGGAACACAATGATACATGCACTGAAAGTCCAATACCCGTGGATGCACATACACGTGATATTTCTTCAACTGCCATCGCATAAGATAAAAAGTCACTTCCTGCACCACCGTATTCTTCCGGATATGGCAGTCCTAAAATTCCCAGCTCACCCATCTGATCAAAGATTTCACGTGGAAAGTATTCTTTTTCGTCCCGCTCCGCTGCAGTTGGTGCCACCGATTTTTCAGCAAAATCTCTTATCATACTCCGAATGTCTTCCTGCTCCTTGGTGAATTCAAAAATCATCTTTTCTTCCTCCCACAGTTTATTATTCTGATGACAAATCTATGTGATACGCGATTTAGCGTAAGCCACCGATCGTTTAGAATTTAAAAATACTGTATTTTCCGACCACCACTGATTTAGTTTGCATAAATATATTTTGTACGCAAACTAAATGAACATATAAAATAGTATAATTTTTAGATTAGAGTGAATATTTATGATATGATTTATATGTGCAACCAAATATTTGCATACAAAATATTTGGTTGCACACATAAGTCATACTAAAGAAAATTAGATCTAACAGTTAACTGTATATTCTAAATACTAATCCATGCTTTGGAGAATTGCAAGACATAATCAAATCAAACCTTTTTCTGCAATGATATCATGTACATGATACTACTTTGGTATGATCCGCTCAAAAGAATGTTCGATGAAATTGTCAATTGGCGCAAGATCGCGATTCACTTGCATACGAATCAGTGCACCTTCCCATGAGGTATATAGGAATTCGGCCATAGATTCTGCATCATACTCCAATGATATTTCCCCTATTTTCTGGCCTTCTCTTATACAAGACACAAAGAGTGCTGTCCATTTATCAAATTCCCGCTTCAATGCATCTCCCATAGCAGCACTGGGGTTTTCTACTTCAATTGCCAATTTTGCAACCAGGCATCCTCTGCCGCAGCCATGAATGGCGTAATAATCCCGAATACTTAAAAAATATTTTTTTATTTTCTCTCTAGGTGAACCCTTTTCACTTGCTAATTTCTCAGCAATGGATTGGGCTAATTGTTCTCCGTAATACTCAATAATCGTTATGCCAAAAGCTTCTTTCGATTCAAAATAATGATAAAACGATCCCTTGGGAACATCTACTGTTGTGAGT
>CAMKSY010000281.1 GCA_946415545.1 uncultured Pelosinus sp.
CATCAGCAAATCCTTCTAAAGCTGCTTTTCCGGTATCGCCCGATGTTGCCGTTAATATTACGATTTCAGAGTCTTCCTGGGTTTTACGCAAAGCTCTGGACATTAAATGAGGTAAGATTTGTAATGCCATATCTTTGAAAGCGCTCGTTGGCCCATGCCATAATTCAAGTACAAAAGTATTATGATCAATCGCTACAACAGGCGCAATAGCGGCATCGTCAAACTTTTCAGTAGTATAAGCAGCACCAATACAGTTGTTTAGTTCCTCCTCACTATAATCAGTTAGAAATAAGCCTAAAACCTCAAATGCTCGTTGTTTATAGTTAAGATTTACCAGCTTAGCTAGCCAATTGTCGTCAATTTTCGGCAAAACAGTAGGCACAAACAATCCACCATCAGCAGCAATACCTCTTTTTATGGTCTCAGCTGCAGATAATATATCATTACTTCCACGAGTACTACGATACATAAACAAACTCCCTTTCCTCTAAAGCAAAGCCTTTTTATTTACTAACATCATCTCTTATACTTTAATAATCCCTTGTTTTTCTACATATCCACCATCATTGCAAAGAATCATATCCTTTGTAAAGTCAAGTATATTCTGTAGTTCATCCGTCTCGACTTCTTCATCTGCGTATACTACAACCAAAATATTACGCGTTGTTAATGTTACCTTCGTACGAAAAGCATCGGATCTAAAGTTACCGAATGCTCCTTTGGCGTCAACCAAAAATGGTATTTCATCTCCAGCAACAGGATTGCCATCCAGATTTACCAAAACTCCTTTTGTCCCCAGTTCATAACGTATATCTCCATCAATCTTGTCTAAATCATATAGACCAAATGGCAACAAAAATTTGATCGCACAATATTGATTCATCATCACAGTACTATTTACATAATCCGCTCCTTTTCTCTGTATCACACGACGGACTACACCTTCTGAAAAAGCATTATGCCTTAAAGGATTAAATTCTACTTTTTTATATATACTCCTCACACCAAGTATAGGAGGAATATCCATTAATTCTTCTATATTATAAAATTTAGCAGCCTCCACTTGTAAATGAAAAAACTCTTGAGCCAAAGAAGGAGGTGTGCCATGTACTGTAATATCACGAATTACTAAATAACCTAATGTACATTTAGGGTTAACAGTTTTTACATTGTCATGAATATCAAACTTCATAATACGCCTCCATGCGAAAAATAAACAAATTACTACTACTCCATATCACGAGCGATATCACATAATTCTCCCTTTGTTGCAGATACTAAATCATTAGGAGACACCAACATTTGACAGCCTCTAACTCCGGCACTAATCGCTATATACGGCCATTTTATCATACTATTATCAATATAAACTGGATACTGTTTTTTCCCTCCCAAAGGCGAAACACCACCTCGAATATATCCAGTTAATCTCTGCACGTCTTTTAAAGGAGCCATCTCTACTTTTTTATTTTCACTAATTGCAGCCAATGCTTTTAAATTAAGCTCAGCACCACCGGGTATGCAAGCCATAATTACTCCTGTCTTATCACCACTAACGACTAAGGTTTTAAAAACCTGCCTTAATGGAACTTCTATTTTTTTTGCTACATTTTCCGCTCCTAAATTATTTTCATCTACTTTGTACTCACGCAATTCATAACTAATGTTTAATCCATCTAAAATACGAGCAGCATTCGTTTTCTTCAAAAAGATCTCCCTCATTCACTCAATATAATAAAGTATATTATATATTTACTATATTTTTAGGTATTAAAAATTTCACATTTTACACAGTATAGTATTCTTGATTCTACTTGTCAATAACGATAGAAAATGCATTTATAAAGAGAACAGATTTCGTGACAATCCTTGAGTTAAAAACTTAGTTATTTCATTGACAACTATAGTCTTATAAACACTATTCTTATTCATTATATAGATTATAAATGGTTATACAAAAATCCTTCTTATCTATTCATATTCCGCCATTACTTTTAAATATTTCTTTAAAAATTATTTAGGATTTTCCTTTTCCTATATTTGGGCAGGATATCACTGTCAAATATAGAATTAATATATCTTACAAAATGAGATTTTTTTAACCATATAATGGTTAAATTCATAAATCATTTAGCTTCAAGCAACTTAAAAAAGAAGAGGTGTTTTAACTTTGCTTAAAATAGCATTAGCACAAATTGAAATTATTCCTGGCAGACCAGATATCAATACAAAAACGATGCTAGCTCAAATTCATCAAGCCCGTCAGCAAAAATCACAAATGATTATATTTCCTGAAATGTCCATTCCAGGTTATTTTTTAGGAGATACGTGGGAACAACTTACCTTCTTAAAAGATTGTGAGGCCTATGGTCAAAAGATTATTTCAGCCTCTAGTGATATTTGTATCATTTTCGGTAATATTGCCGTGGATTGGACGAAAGTAAATGATGATGGCCGAATTCGCAAATATAATGCCTGCTTTATCGCATATCAAGGCAGACTTTTAGGTAATGATAATTTCCCTTATCCCTTTCGCATTAAGACACTGCAACCTAATTATCGGGAATTTGATGATTCACGTCATTTTTATAGCTTACGTAAGCTGGCAATTGAATTAGAATTGAATGTAAGTCAGCTTTTACAACCTGTAAGTATCGATATTGATAATAAAAGACTCCATCTTGGATGTTTACTCTGTGAAGATGGCTGGAGTGACGATTATGCCGTAAAGCCACTCACTGCTCTTCAACAAAATGGTCCTGTTGATTTATTTGTCAATATTTCAAGTTCGCCTTACACCATTGGTAAGAACAACAAACGTAACCGCATTTTCTCCGCTCAAGCGAAAAGCGTAAATGCACCTTTGGTATATGTCAATAATATAGGTATACAAAATAATGGAAAAACGATTTATACCTTTGACGGATGCAGTACAGTCTATAGTCCTAAAGGTGAAATTATTGAATATTGCCCCAGTTTTTCTTCTGCCTTAACATGTATTGACTTACACCTTACAGCAGACGATGTAACATGCTCATCCTCTGCTATCCCAAATGATGACCGGAGTATTCGTACGATTTATCAAAGCATTGCATATGGTACAAAAGCTTTTTTAAATTCAATTGGAATGAAAAAAGTAGTCATTGGCTCTTCCGGAGGTATTGACTCAGCTGTCAGTGCAGCACTTTACACAAAAATCCTCGGACCAGAGAATGTCTTACTAGTAAATATGCCTAGTGTATTTAATTCAAAAACAACACAGGATTTATCTGCAAAATTAGCACAAAATCTAGGTTGCCTCTATACGATCATACCAATACAAAAAGTTGTTGATGACACAATACAGCAACTTAGCAATAGTCAAATTGTTGATCAAAAGAGTGGAGAAAAACAGAGTTTAGTAATAAGCCCTTTTGTCATCGAAAATATTCAGGCGCGTGATCGCTCTTCACGTGTGCTGGCAGGTGTTGCTGCTGCTTTTGGAGCTGGCTTTACCTGCAATGCTAATAAAAGTGAGATGACAGTTGGCTACTCCACACTCTATGGAGATTTAGGGGGATTTTTTGCTGCTTTATCAGACCTCTGGAAATACCAAATCTATGAATTAGCCCGCTTTTTAAACAATGAAGTCTACAAGAAGGAAGTAATTCCCCAAGAGATCATCGATCTTGTTCCCAGTGCCGAGCTTTCTTTTGATCAATCGGTTGATGAAGGTAAAGGAGATCCCATTGTTTATCCTTATCATGATTATCTCTTTAGAGCTTTTATGGAACATTGGAATCGCAGAACTCCTGAAGATATCCTGCTTTGGTACGAGCAAGGTGTGCTGGAAGAAAAACTTGGTTGTCAATCAGGACTAGTAGCTACTTTGTTTCCCACCTCTGAGGAATTTATTAACGATCTAGAAAAGTGGTGGAAACTCTATACTGGCATGGCTGTTGCCAAAAGAATTCAAGCCCCCCCCATCTTGGCCGTAAGCCGAAGAGCCTATGGCTTCGATCATCGCGAAGCTCAAAATGGATTCTATTTTACTATGAATTATCAGCAAATAAAAGAACGACTATTGCACGAATAGAGGAGTACTGGGTCAGCTCCAGTGTAAATCATATTCAAGCCTCAAAGTCACTTGAGTACATGTAGAAAGGCTAGAGATTCTAATAGTTACCACCTATTAGAATCTCTAGCCTTTTGAATATATGCCATATTGTTTACCTTATATTTATTTACGCATAAAATATAAGGTAAACATCACTAAACTGATAATAACGAGCGCGATAGGCAACGCAACAACTAATAATCCTGCAATAATGATACCAAAGATTATTTTCGTAAGCATGCCCGTAGGACTCAAATTGAAATTTACATGTTTTACATAAATTCGCTGGTTTTCACGATAATTATTATATCCTGCAGATTGCTTTTCTGGATCTTGCTCAATTGTAAGACCTGCAAAATCCTGTTTTTCCTCTGGAGTCAGTATTTGAACTTTATTTTCCAACTCGCTGCATTTTGAACATAGCTGCTTATCTGTCTGTATTTCAACGCCACAAACGCTACATTTCATGGTTACCTCCTAACATAGCAAAGATTATATCTCTGCTATTGGTAATGAATTCGCTATCTATATTATTCTGCAAATAAACAAATTACAAATCCATCCTCACTTAAATAACGTGGATCAAAATTTTCCAGCTGCAATACTTCAAATAATTGAGTCTTTATTTTATAGATACTATTTAGCGAAATCCCCTTCTTTTCTGCAACTTGACTCATTACAATGTTAGTAACGCCATTAATATGCGCATAAGTTAAAAGTAATCCAACTGCCCAAATTTCAGGCTTACGCACATTAACAACACTCAATTGACAAAAATCATACCACATTCTTTCGAGCAGCCGTTCATCAAAGCGAGATAGTCCATATTCTACAATCAAATTATGTAATAAATTTGTTACTGACTCTTTTGCTATACGCTTTTCCTTAATGATCGGATAACTGCGCTCTAATTGACTCAAGGGTGTCACATTTACTTTAGCAAGGGTAACTAAAATATTGATTGTATGTCGAACAACAAGGGCATGCCGCTTAAAAAAATCTGCTAAAGTAGCTTTTGGCTCTTGTATCATGAATATTTCATTTTGCCGCATTACTTCATCTTTAATGCGTTTTCTAAGATTTATACTAACTTCTAAGCTTGTTACATAATTAATCATAACTAAACCTTCAGAAAAAATATGTCCAAAGAACAATAAATTTTTTAATATTTTATAATTAAAATCAGGTGTCGGTAATTGAAATGTTT
>CAMKSY010000282.1 GCA_946415545.1 uncultured Pelosinus sp.
AATATGATTTAACTAGTTTTTTAAAGAAAAAGTTAGATGTCGAACAAAAGGAGTGAAAACATGAAACATCTTATTTTGTATGCCCATCCAAATCCGAAAAGTTTCAACGCCGCTATTCTGGAGACTACTGTAAAAACACTAGAAAGTAAGGGACATCAGGTTACTACAAGGGATCTATACAAGATGAATTTCGATCCAGTGCTGAAAGGCTCTGATTTTGAAACCTTTCAATCAGGCAAGGTCCCGGTTGATATCGAAAAGGAGCATGGCTATATTGTCGATGCAGATGTAATTACAATGATCTATCCCATTTGGTGGACTGGAATTCCTGCCATGTTAAAGGGGTATATCGATCGCGTATTCTCTTACGGCTTTGCATACAAGCATAATGAGCAAGAGCTTACTGTTGGACTTCTTACAGGCAAGAAAGGGCTTATCATTAATACACAAGGTACTCCGGCAGAGCACTACGACTCAATTGGTATGACAGATGCTTTAAAGAAAACAGCTGATACAGGTATTTTTGACTTTTGTGGCGTAGAGCCTGTAGGGCACATCTTCTTTGGTTCAGTTCCGGCTGTTGATGATTCAGTAAGGAAAGATATGCTGGAAACATTAAAAAGTAAGCTGACAAGTCTTTTCTAATCTCCTAAGTCGCACGGCAAAAGCAATGCTTTTCTGGGAAGATAAAAACACACTCTGCACTTCAATTATTGGTTATGTATTTGCTTTTGCTTAAAACAAATTCAAAACGGAGGTAAATAAAATGGAACAAGTAGTTAAATTTCTTCAAGAGAACAACAGTGGGTATTTAGCAACCGTTGAGGCTGGGAAGCCTAAGGTTAGGCCGTTTCAATTCATGCTAGAAGATGGTGGAAAATTATATTTTTGTACAGGTAATACTAAAGCGGTGTATCGGCAACTAAAAGCCAACCCCTCTTTCGAATTTTCGAGTTCTTCACCAAATTATTCTTGGATCCGGTTAAGTGGTGATGCTAATTTTAGCAGCGACACAACGATAAAGGAGAAAATATTAAAAATAAGCCCATTAGTAAAATCACTCTATCAGACAGCAGATAATCCGGCCTTTGAAATTTTCTATGTCGAACATGGTATTGCCACAATAGCGGACTTTACTCCGCAACCATCAAAAGTAGTTGAGTTTTAAATTAGGAATAGCCTGACGATATTTATCGTCAGGCTATTTTTTCGCGATGGAGGTAATGCTTATACTAGCACAGTTAGTATTCCATTTGTGCCATCGACACGTACCATTTGTCCATCTTGCAATATAGTTGTGATATTCGGTATATCTACTACGCAGGGGATGCTATATTCCCGCGAGACAATTGCAGCATGAGAACCTGCACTCCCAATTTCAGTGACTACCGCAGCTGCTAACCTGAAAAGTGGCGTCCAAACTGGCGCAGTATAGGGTGACACCAGGATATCTCCTTTTTTTAGTTTATGGAATTCAGATGGTCCTCTTACGATGCAGACTGGACCTTGAGACACTCCCCGGCTTGCGGAAATACCCTTAATTTCGTTTGGATCCATATTGTTAACTTGATTTTCTTGTTTGTTAAATGCGGGAAACGACCCGGTAGATATCATCCAATGAAGGCCCTTTTCATGGGCAGCATAAACCTTCTTGTAAGCGCTTTGCCTTTTGGCAATCTTTTCTTTCAGATCTGCTTGTTCCGCTGCGACAGGCTCTAATTCTTGCAAGAAAAGAAAAAATATATCATTTGCTTCGCATAGGATGCCTTTTTCTTGTAGCATACTGCCGAGCTTTAAAATTAATCTGCGAACACAGGAGGTAAGCTTTTCTATATAAAACAAGCCTTCTTCGCGAATGATCACGCCTTCTCTGGCGAGATCAAGTATTGTAAGGAAGTTATCATATTGTTTCTGATTTAGCAGGTTTTTGATTTCATCCTTTGCTTCTTCAAAGGCAAGTTTTTGTTTGTTAAAGCTTGCATCGGAATTGAGCAGCTCGTTGTCACTCAATAATGAATCAATGAGGTTATAAACTACTTCCGGCTTTTCTCGCCATGTATAGGCAGATAGGGTGGGAGCCATGCTTGCCGAAGGTCTATCACCGTATTCTGCTAAAAATGCATCAAATTCAATCTTAAATTCGGTGCTGTCTTTGCCATGCAAAGCTGCTGCATGGGCAACTTTCACTAATGATTTATTCTGCAGAGCCGTTCTAAACGGCAATGCTTTAAGAAGGTTTTCTTTAACCTCTTCTTTCCGTTTTTTTCCTACCGCTTTTTTGATTACATAGTTAAACTTTAAGTCGATTACGATATTAGGGACGAAATCAGATATCCTTTTTTGGAAAAGAACGCCCATTTCGGCTACTGCCTGATCAATCAACTTTGCTAGCTGGACTGCATCCGTTGTATTCTTCCCTTCTGCATCCATTCTGTTAATCCACAAATCAATTTCGCTGGATAAGGCTTGCCAAAAGGAGCGAATGTCCATGGTGTATTCTCTAATGAGTAATTTTGGTACTTTCCACAGCATAGCAGGGGAGAATTCCGCTTGTTTAAGATTAATAGCTACACAGCCACTTTCTCTTTCGATAGGCTTCATCGGATTCTTAGGCAGACTAAAGCCCACCTCATTGTACAAGTAACGATCAAAACCTTGATAACAGGAACAAATGTAAGCAAAATCCAAGGGTGTAGGAGGTTCTGAACAATGTTCCATAGCACTTTGCAAGCCCCAGGGAGCTTTTTTACCCTGGAAAATGATTTGATCATCAGGGCCTAAAATATCCGTATCTTCGGAGTCAGATAACGCAGTAGTGATCGGTCTGGCTTGCAGCATATGGATTTTCCCTTGTGAAAGAGCCCACTCTGTGTCCATCGGGCATCCGTAATGCTGCTCCACCGCTTTAGCAAGGTCTGCCAACTGCTGAAACTCACTGTTGCCAAGGCAGAATTCTTGCCGCTTTTTCATTGGTACTTCTTCCAGCACTGTACCGTTCTTGCTTAGCCGAATTTTTAGTTCCTTGGAACCTAAAATTTGTTCCTTGACGCTTCCGGATTTTGATAAGATGAATGTATCTGGCGTTATTTGTCCGCTTACAATCGATTCTCCCAGACCGTACCCAGCGCTAATAAGCATTTCATCCCGTCTGCCATTGACCGGATTTGCCGTGAACATGACCCCGGCAGCATCGGCATCAATCATTAATTGCACAACAACAGCTAAGTCTACCTTGAGATGTTCAAAGCCCATGCTGATGCGGTAGGATATGGCCTGCGACGACCAGAGACTGGCCCAGCATTTTTTTATATTTTTAAAGATATTGTTGATTCCGCAAATACCGAGATAGGTTTCATGCTGTCCGGCGAAGGATGCAGAGGGCAAGTCTTCGGCCGTAGCGCTCGAACGCACTGCAACCAATACATCGGAACGGCTGCTCAGTTCTTGACTAAAACTTGCGTATGCCCTTTTTACGTCTTCCTGCACCTCAATAGGCATGGGAGACTCTTCAATCCAGGTGGAAATGCATTGACTGGCCTCGGTTATAGCGGAAATATCATGCTCTGCAATGTTTTCCAGTTTCGCTTTTATCAGCGCTGTTAGATTTGCGGCTTCCAGGTGCTTTCGATAAGCCGATGCTATGACTGCGAATCCAGGTGGCACAGGAAGACCAGCCTGAATTAATACTCCTAGATTTGCACCCTTGCCGCCTGCAATTGATAAAGAGTCTTCAGTTAGTTCCTTTAAATCATGTGTATACTTTGTCATATCATTCACTCCTTTTTATGCTTTTTGAGCCTTTATTATTTTTTGGTCTTTCATAAACGTGACCGCGATAATGGATAAGAGAATTGTAAATAGGGTTAACATCATGGCGTAATTCAAGGCAGCATTATAAGCCTGCTGCTGCAAAATGCCACTTGCTTGCTCATTGATTTGCGCAGCAAACTGCAAGCGGTGATTTTGAATCTGTGTGGTTAAAACGGTTATGCATAGTGCCTGATTGATCTGTTTTATGGTATTTTGCAGCGCTGAGGCTTTGCCTACGAGATGGCTGGGGACAGCATATATCCCGGCAGTTCCAACCGGCTGCATACAAAATCCCATACCAAGTCCTCTTAATGTGGATAGCAATAGAATGGTTTGCACAGAGGTGTTCATATCCAGATAACATAGTTGATATGTGGTAACTGCGACAATGAGAAGACCGGGGACTGTCAATATTCTGAGTCCAACCTTGACTAGCAATCTGCCGCTTATGGCTGATGTAACGCCAGCGGCTATTGCGGAAGGAAAAAGTAACAAGCCTGCATCTAGTGCACTAAAGCCTCTTACTTCCTGCAAGTATAAAGGAAGGATAAGCACTCCTCCCATAAAGGCAAGGCCGTGTAAAGTCTGAACGATCTGGCTCACGGTATAATTGAATATTTTAAAAACGCGTAAATCTAGCAAGGGCTCTTTAACAGTCAGCTCATTGACGACGAAAACCACTAAACTGATGATGCCAACAGATAGCAGCAGCAAGTTCTTTATATTATCCAAGTCCATCAAGGCGCCTTCACTAAGAGCATAGAGTAAGCTCACAATGCCGATCACTGAAGAAATAAATCCGACTATGTCAAAACGTTCAAACGGCTTGGTCGGAGAATTTTCCAATGAATAACTTGCTATTGCTATGCCTAAGATGCCAAGGGGAACGTTTACCAAAAACATCATTCCCCAATCCATGTTTGCAATGATATACCCGCCAATGGTTGGCCCCAGTGCCGGACCAAACATTCCTACAATCCCCCAGTAGCCCATCGCTACACCTCGCTCTTCATGAGGGAATACGGTGAAGATAATGGTGACTGCAACCGGCATAATCATACCGCCGCCGATTGCCTGAATGATTCTAAACATCACCAAAGAGCTATTACTCCATGATAGGCCACACAACAACGATCCTACTGTAAACATAGATAAAGCGAAAATGAATACCCTTTTCGTTCCAAACGTGTCGATCAAAAATCCCGTCAAGGGAATTACTGCTGCCAGTGCCAGGGAATAAGCGGTTAATACCCATTTTATGTTTTTCAGGTCAACATTAAATAGTGCCATGAGTTTTGGGATTGCTATATTCACAATACTTGTATCAAGCATCGTCATAAAAGTACCTAAGATAATGACTGTCAGAGCCAGCCATTTATTGTTTTTCATCGTTATCCCTCCGTACAAAATGAAATCTTTACGAATGCAAATTATTTAATTGTCTAAAACATAGCATTCTAACAGTTAGAAATCTAAGAATAAAATTAAAGAA
>CAMKSY010000283.1 GCA_946415545.1 uncultured Pelosinus sp.
CCCCCCCCCCCCCCCCCCCCCCCCCCCCCCCCCCCCCCCCCCCCCCCCCCCATCAAATTACTGTTTGTCCTCGGACTCTGGCTAGGCACCGATAAATTATTATTTACTATGTTTTTGGGCTTTGTAAGCGGTGGATTGATTAGTGCCATATTACTGCTCTTGAAAATAAAAAGACCGAAAGACACCATCGCTTACGGTCCTTATTTCGCACTGAGTGCAATTATAGCTTTTCTTTTACAAAATTGCAGTCTGAGTTAAAGGGTTTTCTCTCATACAAAAAGCCTTCTAGCATAACAGCTAGAAGGCTTTTTGTATGTTTACGCATCTTGCTACAATGAGTTAATTAGGCGCAAGACGATCATCTTAGAGAGTTTATTTGCACCAAAAGGATTCTCGCAATAAAGCTTCCTGCCAAAGCATTCATTACAAACCAAACGATTACTATTTTAAAGTCTGCAATGAAAGAACATGAAATGTCACGCCTATTCCCAAAAGAGATAATAGAAGGCATATATATACGCTAGGAAGCAAAACCATAGAAAGCCCCAGGGATCCCCACAAAAATGATATCGCCATAATCTTTGTTTTTCGGCTAATCGCCCGATAAGTTAGATAATTATAAATATAGCTTCCAAATGTTTTATGGTGAATCAGCCAAGTATACAGCCGATTGGAACTGCGAGCAAAGCAGTACGCAGTGAGTAAAAGAAAAGGCACTGTTGGCAGCAGGGGAAGAAATATGCCCAGAATGCCAAGGAATAATGAAAGACAGCCTACTGCTATTAGCATATATTTTTTAATGATTTTGCCAGGATACATCAATCTAGCACCTCGTAATCGTTCATCAGAATCTATTTTTCCCTACCGGACAGAGAAATTGCCGGATGCCCCGGCGGCATAACCTTACCTCCCGGAAACTGCGTCCTTTGGTTCTGTGCAGCGATTCCCTGCAGGGCAATATTGTGTTTTTGCAGCAGAATAAATTCTGCACATTCCACCGTAGTTTGAGCAATGTTAACCTGCCAGAACTGACCGGCCACGGTCAGGCGATAAACACCGTCATATTGAACAAGCCCTCTTTCTTCCCAAAGATCATAGAGCCATTTTAATTCTGCCAACCTACTATCCGCGTTAATCAATCGTTGCAAATCTAAAGCTCCCCGTTCCAGTTGGTCCACTATACCATTGATAACAGATTGCACGGACGGCTGCATCATCATAGCCATAAACGGCTTTATTCCTTCCATAACCATACTTTGATATGGCTTTAGACCTCGGTGAAGCATCGTGGAATAACCGCCTACATTACCGCCTGCTCCGCAGCCAAAGGAGAACATAGTGCTCCCTCTCTTTGCCAACGTATTATAAAGACTTCGCTCCCTATTATTTCGCCGCCAATGGCAACTACTAAGGCGTGAAAAGCCACGTTTTGCTACAAACTCTTGAGCATAGGCATACATTTTGGCCTGTTGGGAAGTACTGGCAGCCGGGGACATCTTTCCTGCCAACATTTGTTTTTCCAACTCACTTCCATTAAATACATTGAGCTGGTATAAATCCATACCAGCAACCACAGAATCGGTCAAAATCTGCAGATCTTCCTCCCATGCCTTCATGTCCTGATCAGGCAAGCCATAGATAAGGTCAACAATAACGGAACATTGGTGATAAGCTTTCAACTCAGTCAACCGCTTCAGTAAGGTTTCTTGATCATCCACCCTTCCCAATTGACGGCGGATTTTTGTATGAAATGATTGTACGCCAATTGATACACGATTGACACCGTTTTCCATCCAAACATCCATTTTTTCCGCTATTAGATCGCTGCTTCTGCCTTCCAGAGTCAATTCATAGTCGTTAGCCAGAGGCAAACAACGGCGAATTGTCGTTAGCAACCTGCGGGCATTATGGGGAGACAGCGAGGTAGGGGTTCCACCGCCAATAAAGACGGCATGGATCAACCCATCCTTTAGTTGAGGAAAATAAGCATCGTTTTCTATCTCTCGAATCAAGCAGTCGATATAGTAATCCTCCGCTGTTTGATTAACTGCATTTTGATAAAAGCTGCAATACAGACATTTTGTCTGGCAAAATGGAATATGAATATAAGCTGCCCGCTCCGTTTTTTCAGCCGGCGGCTGATTCATAACCTGACGCCACAACGCTTGCGCTTGATCCGGTGACACAGGACGGCCCTGCATACCTGCATGCACTACCCTTTTTTGAGAAAAAGCTCCCGTCAGGGGATCTGCCTTTTCAAATCCAAGCTGCAGGGCTTTCTCCTCCGCTGATAGTGTTTGAAATAAGTCTTGTAGCCTCATCATCACATATTCTCCACACGCTTAACGGTCTCTGCGGCAAATGCCTTAGCAGCTGCTACATCTTCCTCATTAGGGTGCTTTTTCGCCTCCTCATGAACGGCTTCCCGTTTCTCATCCACCGCATGAGGATGTCCGGGAGGAAACATTTTTTTCATTTGTTCAATCAACTGTGAATCAACTTTTCCCTGGCAGATAAAACTATGTACCAGAGAATTTTCGTCAGGACAAAGCGCTGCCGCATTCCGCAAGCTGTCAGCTCCATGTTGCGAACACGGGTCCGCCCCTAAAGTAGCAAACAATGCAATATGTTGATGGCTTAATTGCCGCAGAAGCTGCTGCGTCTGTTGATCGGCAGTCCCTCTGTCAACCCAGAATCCGATAAATAAGCAATCATAACCTTTCAACTCACTCGGTGCTTCGCCAATCGACATGCATGGAGTTCCTGCTGGCAAGGCACTGCAGATAGCTTCTGCTATCTTTTTGGTATTTCCAGTCCGTGATGAGTACAAAACAATATATTTTTTCATATAGAATCCTTCCTTTCATCTGATCAAAATAACCAACAAAACTTGTAGATAAAAACTTACTATTCCCTCTTACCTTTTATAAAGAAAACCAGCCAAGACATTCATGGCTTCCTCAATTTGCGCACCTGGATTCACTGCAAACATGGAGAAAGGAAGAGAGTATACGTAATTCTGCTGAACAGCGTGGAGTCCCTGCCACAGCGAATCCTGCAACAGCTGAATGCCCTGATCCGCTTTTTCACCAAAACGATGGTCAATTACTAACACTACGTCAGGCTGAACTGCAAGGATTCCCTTATAATCCAATGGTGCATACGCTACTTTTTCATCCATAGGTGTTAGCAAATCAGCCACGTTCATTCCTCCTAGCCGTTTTACCATATCACCGATGAAACTTGTCGATAATGCTGCATATAAGCCATCTGCAATCGCCCATATAATAAGAACCCTTGGTGAAGACTGCCCACTAGTTTTTTCAATTAATGCCTGTCTATGTTGCTCAATAACAGCGATTTTTTGAGCAGCAAGGTTTGATTTTCCATTTAACTCTCCATAAAAATGTAACGCTTCCAAGACATCTGCATAGCGAGCAAAGGTCTGCAGCATTGTCGGAATACCTTTCCTTTCCAGAACAGCTGCCAGCGACTGATGTGCCGGGAAAGCCATGCCTATAACCAAATCGGGTTTCATTGCCAGAATACGGTCTAAATCAGGCTTGCAAGGCAACCCTACAGTAGGGATATTTTGAATTTTGTCCTGCAACGCAGCCGGCAATATCTCGCAAGCTCCTCTCCCAACCGGTTCACCACCTGTTTCAATATACAGCCCTAAGTTAGATGAATTTAAAATAATTACACGCTGGGGTTGGCTGGGGATTGTTACAAGTCTTCCCATGCTGTCAGTTACCATACGATTCTGCGTACCATTAATTCTTCTAAGTCCATTGCGTGACAAGTCCCGTTCCTTGATCAAAGATTCGCCATTTCGCTGCACAACTTGAACGGCACCGCATTTAGAACATTTAATTTCAATTTTTTCCACTGCGCCACGAAATAACATGCTATTGCAAAAGACACACCGAACGGAGCGCAATGCCGTCGACGTTTCATTCCATAAATTCTGTACAGTTCCGTCATAGCCAAGCATACAACTCACACTCCTTATTTATAAAAAAAACTCCGCGCGTATTTATTTACGCAGCGGAGCTCCTGGCTCTCTTTTAAAAATCAATCATTTTCTCCATTAGAACTCACATTTTACTACACGAGTACTCGTCTAAGAGAATTATAATGCTGCATGATAATAATTGTCAATAGTTATACTTTTAAGGCTGAAAATATATTCTTTTAGTAAAATACATTTTCACGTTATGACTTTGGTAGTAAATTGGTGCAAATTGCATTTGCCGCAGGGCTTGCATTGCAGACTCCTTAAATCCAAGGTTGGGAACAGAATTTAAGATTTCCACACTTTCCACAGAACCATCCAACCCCACCAAAATTTTAGCCTGTACACTTACCATACGATTATAGCCAATAGAACGGGCCTCTTCGGGATACCTGGCATCTGCATCCCGAAGAATCGTATAAGATATTCCTTCTGCATTTAACGCAGTATAACTGCCATCGCCATTTGACAAAAAATTTCCGTTGCTAAAAATCCCGTTATCCGCTCCTTGCCCTAAGGACTGATTGGCTATACTTGCTTGCTCACCGGTATTCAGGCTTGCTGCCGCTGATAAACTTGCGCTATTTCCGGTTATCTGGCTGTTGTTTGTGCTTATCTCTTCCAGCTGAGCGGTTTCCAATCCTTTGCTTGTCTTTATGACTCGTTCCTTTCTTTCTGGCTGATATACAGAAGTATCTTTTTGCGCTAAAGCACTCTTACCTGCAACTGAATTTGAAGAACTTGGTGTACTTTCAGATTGACTGCCGCTGTCTTGCATATTTGCCTCACTCAAATTGACAAATTGTACACTAAACTCACTGTTGTTGCTCATTTTCGCCGGAGAAGTTTGAAAACCCAAGCAAGAGATCAATAAAATAACCAAACCATGTATCCCGAATGAGATTAAGAAATATTTATTCCAATATCCACGCTCTACCATACACACATCACCTACTCACAATCAGCAGCAATTGAATTCTCATATTCCTGCTTTTTTTAACATATCTATTATGCTAAAGATAATTTTTTTCTAACATGTCTCCGTAATTAGTAAGCAAACTCACTATTTTTTCTCTATTAGAAAGTATATTTCATTCCCAAATAATACGTGCGCTCAGATCCTGGAATAATCGTTCCAAAAGAATCTCCTACATATTCATAGTGTCTTCTGTTTGTAAGATTTGTTACACCACTGTACAATTCAATATCTTTCTTAAGCTTATATTTCATATCCAGGTCAACCAATGAATGCGGCTGCAT
>CAMKSY010000284.1 GCA_946415545.1 uncultured Pelosinus sp.
CTCTAAGGCTGTATCATCAATACAATTTTTATACCGTCGTCCCAAATTCATCTCCTCCTTTTTTGTAGTATTTCCTTCTATACTACAATCTACAAATGGATAATAGTGTAATTGATATTTCTATCAAATTGAAACAGCTTGAATCGCTTTAGCAAATTTATCGGCCATGCCAGATATTTTTTCAGATGTTATTGCACATACTGCAATTCGAATTCCCTTTGCTAACGGTACGGCAAAAATATGATCCTCATGCAGTTTCTCACAAACCGCCTCAGGATTCTTAACGGGAATGGTAATAAAGAAACCGGCAATATAAGGAAGCATATGTAAATTAGCCGCTTTCGCTTCACGCATAAAAATATCAGCCCGTTCGCGAATTAAAGCATAATATTTACCACGCTCTTGTTCAAGCTGTGATAAAAGACTCTTGTCTTGATAAATATCAGCTAATAGTTTCATGGCACTATAGTTAATATTTGACCATGTAGCCCGACTTGAAAATTGATTAATGCTCTGGAATTCTGTAATTACTTCTTTACTAGAAGAAATGCCAATCATGGCACCTGTCCGTTGGCCATACATCGTAAATCCTTTTGACATACTGCAGGCCAAAATAGGGAATATATTAGCAGGTAAATTGCCAAACTTCTTTAGGAAAGATCGGCATGCATTCTTTTCACCTGCATAATCAATATAAGCAATATCAATTAGAGGAATAATATGTTTTGTAGTATCTTTAGCACAGTCTTTAAATAGGTCTAATACCTGATCCCAATCACTGTCACTCAAACTAAACCCAGTTGGATTATGAGCAGGAGTATTAATAATGATAACCAAGTTATTTTGCCTTGCGATTATTTCTCTTACCTTAGCACTAAATGCTCCAATATTGAACTTTTGCTGCTCATCAAATAATGTATACGTATCTAATGTACGTAAGGCATCTTGACACAATATTTTATAGGGACCCCAATACCAATCAGAGGTCAAAATAGTATCGCCAATCTCTGAATAATTCCAAATGGTATGATGTATAGCTCCAGTGCCCCCAGCAGTGGCTACGGCATCAAGATAAGCCTCTGGCTTATGGTCCGCAAAAGCTAACTCTATCATCGCCGTTAGATAATCTGGTAATCCGGCAATTGGAGCATAAGGTATGATATGGTTGATTGAAAAATTTTTTAAAACTTTCTCAACCGTTGGTATGCAAGCTAGCCTCTCATGCTCATCCATAAATGCACCTATGGTAGCATTGACGACCTTATTTTTGCCATACTGGGCAGCCGCTTTGGCAGCAGCAGCATTAGCACTAAAAATTTTATCTGTAGCACACTTTCCCTTTGCATGAGATGCAGCAACACTATAAGTCATTATTGTTCCCCCTTGAAATTGCTTTATTAGCCAAGTTGTAATAAACAACTTGGCTAATAAATTAAATAAAATCTGTTTATGGTCTAATATACTTACTTTTCCGTAGTAGTTAAAAGTTCCTTCTTTTAAAAATATGTATACAAAGTTTTTTTATTTACTGCTTAAGGATACATTTTATGCAACATTCTAGGAAATGGGATTGTCTCGCGAATATGCTCAAGACCGCATAACCAAGCAACAGTACGTTCAAGGCCTAAGCCAAACCCGGAATGTGGCACTGATCCATATTTTCGCAAATCCAGATACCACTCAAAAGCTTCCAGCGGTAAATGATGCTGTTCAATTCGTTGCTTTAAGAGTTCAAGATCATCAATCCGCTGTCCACCGCCAATAATTTCACCATATCCTTCCGGTGCCAGTAGGTCAGCGCCGAGTACGACATTAGAATCTTCCGGATCAGGCTTCATATAAAAGGCCTTAATTGAGGTTGGATAGCGATGTACAAATACAGGTGAACCAAAGTGATTTGAGATAATGGTTTCATGAGGTGCACCAAAGTCTTCTCCCCAAGTAAAATCTTCTCCTGCTTCTTTCAGTATTTCTACTGCCTCAGTATAAGATATACGTGGAAATGGCAATTGTATGGTTTTTAATTTTTCTACATCTCGATTTAAAATGGTCAGTTCTTTTGCACAGCGTTCTAATACTCTGGTGATTACATAATAAACCATTTCTTCTTGCAGCTTAATATTGTCATCCATGTCAAAATAAGCCATTTCAGCTTCTACCATCCAAAACTCCATCAAATGGCGGCGAGTTTTGGATTTTTCTGCACGAAAAGTGGGACCAAAGCAATAGATTCTTCCTAGTGCCATCGCATTTGCTTCACTGTATAATTGACCACTTTGAGACAAATATGCTTTTTCACCATGATAATCTAAACCAAACAATGTGGAGGTTCCTTCACATGCTGACGGTGTAATTATCGGGGCATCTGCCAGAACAAAATCACGCTGATAAAAGAAATCTCTAAAAGCATGTTCAATTTCTGATCGAATTCTTAAAATTGCCATTTGTCTAGGAGTCCGAATCCATAAATGACGACGCTCTAGCAAGAAATCCACCCCATGTTCTTTGTGAGTAATAGGATATTCTTCTGCAATATTAACCACATCAAAGCCTGTAACTTGCATTTCATAACCACCTGCAGCTCGCGGTTCTTCTTTTACAATTCCTGTTACTATTATTGAAGTTTCTTGTGTTAGTGCTTTCGTTTTATCAAACAGTTCTTCTCCTATATCCTGTTTAACAATTACACATTGCAGAAGACCGCTACCGTCACGTATAATCAAGAATTTTACTTTCCCTGAGCCACGTTGATTATATAGCCATCCTTGAATAGTGACTTCTTCGTCTAAATGTTTCCCCAAATTTTTTATCAATACGATATTCAAACTCTTCACTCCTTGTGGTTCAATTCACTGTTTAGGTATCAATCATTACATTTACTATTATGCTTAGAAAATCCTTCTATAAAATAAAAAAGTATATGAAAAGATAAGCAGGTATAAACCTGCTTATCTTTTCAGCCATATGAATGACTCTTATTTACCACTGAATTGCTGTTCTTGAGCTTGAATCATTTTGCGGACCATTTGTCCACCTACACGGCCATTATCAGCAGAAGATAATGCACCTTTATAAGTGTTCTTATAGTCTTTAAGACCAATCTCAGCTGCTGTTTCTTCCTTTAATTGATCAAGCGCCTTCTGTGCGGCAGGGTTTACAGGTTTTTTACTCCTAGACATTACGCAACACCCTCCAATAAATTTATTTGTAGTGCCTGTTTATATATTGCCTATTATGAATCCAATACATACATTGAAATTTTTGGCTGCAATACAAATTCTATCCTTCTTCAATAAAAATTCAACTTTTCATTTTAATGAAGAACATCCCTTAGTAAAGCAACATAAAATAATAATAAAAATACTCTATATTTACATTTTAGTAAAGGAGGAGTTCACATGAATACTAGCAATATTGAAATTTTAGGTATAACCCCTCAATCTGAGTTTCCCAATTGTCCTGCAAATTATCCTTGCTCTCAAATTTGCCAAATAGATAAGCTTTTTTTAGCTTGCCAGCATGATATCCAAAAAATACTCAAAGTAATTGTAACAATTACGATTTCTTCATTTAAAATTATCAATACTCCCATTGGCAGAAAAGTAGTTGTACATGGCTTTAAACATATAAAAGTTATTTCTCTTATTGATAACCATTGTACTCACTCTGCTTGCTTCGATATTCCTTTTTGCCTTTTTATAAAGTTAAAAGGATTCGATGCTGTTATTACCAAAATATGTACGGTAGTAGAAGATGTTTCTGTTCAATGTTTGAAAAATCAGTTCTTATTGGTATCTACTGTTATTTTTGCATATCCAGTCTTTAAACCTATACCTACTTGCCACCACGAAAACAATAAACCTTGTAATTGCAATAAACCACCTCAAGATTGTTCAAATATTCCTATTTATCCTAAGCAATGTGGCTGCCCTCAAATCGATAAGCCTAGTCTTTTTGAAAAACAAAATCACCATCCGTCTTGTCCTTTATGCCAAACCATTCCTACGGAAGCTTATCACACCTATCAAAGTTACAACGATGAGCAATAGTCACTTATAACCTCAGGTTAAATTTTCATGAATTATATACTATAAAAAAAAGAGGTTGGAAACTACCTCTCTTTTTTGTAACTAAATATCATCCCCATTGATATGATAGTATAAATCATTTAAATGGATTCATGAGCATCTAGAATTTTCATAAAAAATTTAAATGACAAACTTCCACAATCAAGGAGGAATGTAATCTATGTCGTGTAAAAAAAATACACAATTTACAGTAAATGGCTCATTCGCTCTTCCAAGTCATACACCAGATATTGACTTTTTACTTCGTGTAACTTCTACTCCTATCATAACAAAAACTATAATTTTAGATAAGCAAATCCGTATTTCTGGTCATGTAAATATTTTTATAGAATTTGTATCATCCGATTTTACTTCTACACAAAGAGTCCATTTCATCTCTTGTGAAGCTCCATTTATTGCTCTTATAAAGAACTGCAGCGCAAAAGCAGGTATGGATTGTCAATTAAAGGCATCTATTAAGCATCAAGATTTTCAGCTTATCAATAGCAAATGCATTAATAAAGTGATTGTTGTAAAGGTTTGTGTTCTCAAGCTGAGTAAATCCTGCATTAATCCCAAATTCCACTATTCTGAGCCTCATCTGACTTTGCTATGCACACCCGAAAGAATTAACCTTTGTCGCACTGTACACTCTCATAGAACACCTCCTATAGCGCCTATGGATGATTTATATGAGATGTCTACCTACAGCAATTATCATACTCCATCTTCCCAGCAACTAGAACCCTCTGAACCTGAAACTATTTCCAACGAATATGATAATACCCAATCTTCATTTCATACCTGCGAATGCCAGATTGATCAAGAATAACTGGAAGAAAGATTTAAATATGTAATATATAACTTCATAAAAAAAACTGTTCCAGTTAACTGGAACAGTAAACCCATGCTTTTATTCTACAGTAATGGTTTTAGAGCTTTCCCACAAACCATGGATATTACAGTACGAAGTGGCTAGTAAAGTACCTGAACCATTAAGCTTTATAACAGCTTTTGTTGTAGGCTCAGAATATACTGGCCCTTTATTTGCGCCATCTGTAGACTCACCATGCACATTAAATTCAGAAGCTGCAACTTCAAAGACAAATTTGCTATTATCAGGTTTAAAGTACAACTTAATCCAACGAATATGATGTTCAGTCGTATTCGGATGAGCAATTTCCTTTCCTACTGAAAGTT
>CAMKSY010000285.1 GCA_946415545.1 uncultured Pelosinus sp.
ATACATATTTTTAAGAAGAGAGGGAAGTGAATGATGAAATATGAAGTTGTAGTTACGAGCATAGGAGATATGGCAACTGAATTAATGGAACGCAATGGGGATCTCATTATTTTCGATACATGCCCTTTGGATGGATTAGAAGAAATTTCAATTATGCATACAACGGGAGAAATTAAAAGCCAAATTCAAGTTGGCGATAGAGTAACCTTGGGAAAAACACAGTATACAATTACGGCTATCGGGGGAGAGGCACTTAAAACCCTGGAAGAATTAGGACACTGCACATTTAAATTCACTGGCAGAGATATAGTCGAACTGCCAGGGCAGATAGAATTAAGGGGCGAAGGTCATCCAGAGATTTCTCTGAATGATATGATTCGAATCGAAGGCAATTAAAAAAGTAAGAAAATTGCTATTTGTCTCCTTAAAGAACAAATAGCAATTTTTTTAACATGACGATTCGGAGTAGACAGTAAGATTCGTAAAATACGGTTTACAACCTTGAAAAATAAAAAAAAGTCTTCTTTATCAAAAATATAAAATAGGATGTGATGGCAATGAAATTGACATTGGATACAATCGGTAGGTTAGAAAGTAATGATTTTTTAAACGCTAAACTGGAATGCCAATGTGGAAAACCACATAGTATCAATATTGATAAAGTGATTATTGGAAAAGACGCTCTTAAGCAAGTGCCTGATGTAGTAAGAACATTCGGCGCGAAAAAAGTGCTGCTTGTTGCAGATACAAATACGTACGAAGTAGCCGGCATGAAGGTAGCTTCATTGCTGGAGGAAAATCATTTGTCTTACAAGTCTTATGTGTATAAAGTGACTCGAGATTTAGTGCCAGATGAAGAAGCCGTTGGAAAATTGCTGTTGCAAGTGGAAAAAAATACAGATCTTATTGTTACAGTAGGAGCGGGAACGTTGAATGATATTGTAAAATTCATCAGCCGCAGAACTAATATTCCCTCAATCGTGGTAGCAACTGCACCTTCCATGGATGGCTATGCTTCTGATAGCTCCGCATTAATTATTGATAATCTAAAAACGAGTGTGGAGTCTTCCTATCCAAAAGCTATTATTGGTGATACTGAGATCTTAAAGAAAGCACCTATGAGGATGATCTTAGCAGGTCTTGGGGACATGATCGGAAAATATTCTGCACTAATCGATTGGCAAGTAAGCCGCATCGTCAATAAAGAATATTATTGTGATGTCACTGCTAAAATTTCAAGGGATGCGATTCAAAAATGTGTTGATAATATTGATGGAGTTAAGAATCGAGAGGATCTTGCAATTGAAAATGTGATGGATGGCTTAGTTCGCACGGGAATTGCAATGAGTTTTGTAGGAAATTCTCGTCCCGCATCGGGGGCAGAACATCATATTTCTCACTTTTGGGAAATGAAGTTCTTATTTGAAGGTAAAGAAGCCTTGCTGCATGGTACGAAGGTAGGCCTAACCAGTATTATTGTAGCCCGATTATATGAAATGTTAGTAGAAAAACAAGTCAATTTTGAAGAAGCTGTAGGTAAGGCTCGTGCTTTTGATGAAAAAGCGTGGAGAAAATTGATCAGCGAACTTTATGGAAAAGCTGCGCCCGGCATTTTGTCTATGAGCGAGAAGGATGGTAGAAATTCCATAGAAGCTAGAATTTCTAGAATTGAAGATATCAAGGAAAATTTTCCGCAGATTATTGAAATTGCCAAAGCAGCAGAAAGAGCAGACCGAGTTGAAAGCTTAATGAAAAGGGCTGGAGCCCCCATTAAGCCTGAGGAAGTCGGTGTTGACCAAAGAACGGTATTGGATAGCGTTTTGGTAGCAAAAGAAGTACGTCCACGTTATACCATTCTTAACTTATTATCGGATTTGGGATTATTAGAAGAGTTCACCAACGATATTCAAAAATATATTTAAATAGGAAGGAGTGATGTTATGGAACCAGTAATAAATACAACACAGCAGCAAGATATATTAAAAAGAATCAAATGTTTCGTTATGGATTTAGATGGCACAGTATATTTGGGTAAACGAATTTTAGACGGCGCTATAGACTTTTTGCACACGTTGGAAAAGAATAAAATTAAATTCAAATTCTTTACAAACAACTCTTCCAAGAACACCAAGGTATATGTGGACCGTATTCGGAATATGGGGTATCACGTAAAAGAAGACATGATGCTTATTTCCAATCATGTTATTATCAGTTATCTGAAAAAAAATGCAGCAGATCAAACTGTCTTTGTACTGGGGAATGAATATCTGCAAAATGATTTTAAGGAAGCCGGGATTTTATTAGTAGATGAGAATCCGGATATTGTGGTGGTCGGTTTTGATACTTCTCTGGCATATGATAATCTAACCAAAGCATGTACCTTTATTCGAAATGGAGCGAGGTTCTTAGCTGTGAATCCTGATTTTAATTGTCCGATAGAAGGCGGATATATTCCGGACTGCGGAGCAATATGCGCATTGATTACAGCATCTACTGGTGTAAAACCTGAGTATTTTGGTAAGCCTACGGCCCATACCCTGCAGTATATATTAGAGAATACTGGCTGCAAAGAAGAGGAAATTGCGATTGTTGGAGATCGTCTATATACAGATATTGCTCTTGGAAAAGGAAATAATGTGACAACAATTCTAGTATTGTCTGGTGAAAGTCAATTAGTGGACATTCCGGGAAGTGAGGTAAAGCCCACTCTGGTATTTCCTTCATTAAAGCAAGTGAAGGAAGCGTTAGAAGAAACTGCTAAGGTAAACATATAAATAAAACATTTCTTTACGGAACGTTGAAATGCAGAGGGTGCAAAGAACGCAGAAATAAGCCGAGAATATATTAGTTGTGTTCTTTGCGCCTTTGCTATTGTTACTTATAAATATTCATGCCACTTGTCCATACAATGTAATATAGCAGGAATTTGTCCCTATTGAAAAAATATGGCGGAATTCAGAGGAAGGTGATTATCGATGAGCAGATATAAAGGGATTATCTTTGATTTGGATGGCACTTTACTGGATACTCTGAGTGATATTGCCAATAGTGTGAATGAAGTTCTTGTCAACTATGGATATCCGACGCATTCAAAAGAAGAGTATCAAATTAAAATTGGTAAGGGTTTTTGCAGCTTGATTGAACAAAGTATGCCAGACAATACAGAATCGGCAATCCTTAAGGAAGGATTAGAAAAATTTATCAACGCTTACCATAAGAACTATAAGAAGGAAACAAAACCATATGGCGGAATAGTTTCTTTGCTGAAAGCGCTCAATAATAAGGGGATGCCCATAGCTGTAAATTCTAACAAGCGCAATGATTATACAAATAATCTACTGCAGTATTTGCTTCCTGGTATTGCTTTCAGTGCTATTTATGGCGAGCGTCCTGGCTGTGTTAAGAAACCCGACCCGCAAGCTGCTTTAGAAATTGCTGAACAAATGCAGCTTGATCCCAAAGAAGTAGTCTTTATCGGAGATTCTAAAACAGATATGATTACTGCGCGTAATGCTGGTATGGATAGTATCGGCGTGCTATGGGGATTTCGCGATGAAGCAGAGTTAAGACAGTATAATGCGACTTACGTGGTAAAGCGGCCACACAGCATTTATAATATTGTATTTCTGGAATCGGCTGTGACTCTTACGTAGTATCAATTTTAGACCCCCCAAAAAGCTAGGAGGTATACACGCTAATGCATGTATACCTCCTAGCTTTCTGGGGAAAACCTTTAGATGTTCTGTTAATCACTCATAACTTTTTGACCATACGTTTTTTGCCAGTCTTCCGTGAACGTATTAACACTCCAATCTGTCAGGGGATGAGAGAATAATTTGCTAAATACATCTTCATTTACCGTTACTGCTTGGGATCCAGCTAAGCAAATTTTTTGAATTTGTTCCGTATTTTTAAAGCTTGCTGCTAGAACTTGAGTCTGAAAATGATACATTTGAAAGATGGCGACAATATCGGCTACTACATTTACTCCGTTGCCGGAAATATTATCAATTCGATTTACATAAGGAGCAACGTAACTGGCTCCTGCTTTAGCCGCCATTAATGCTTGTTGGGGAGTGAATATTGCTGTAGCAGTGACTTTAATATTTCTTTCTGTAAGGTATTTTATTGCTTTGTAGCCTTCTGAAATCACTGGAATTTTTATATAGATATTTCCTTGAAAAGTATGATGCAGGAACTCTGCCTCTTCAATCATTCTTTCGGCATCCTGATTGATCACTTGTGCATGCAAAGTTTTTTCATCGCTTAAAATAGAACGTATTTCTTGTAAAGTATCTATATAATTTATCTTTTGTTTCGCTAAAATACTGGGGTTAGTTGTAACGCCGTCAATGACATAAGTGTCATTGGCTTTTCTTATAAAATCAATATCGGCAGTATCCAGTAAGATCTTCATTAGCTATACCTCCTAAAATATAATATAAAATACTAACGAGGAGCTTTTAATGCTCCTCGCTAGAACTGTTTATAACACTATAAAGATACTAGCTTCTATATTTCTTGTCAATATCAGCGACCAAATTAATCTTGGGTGTTGAAGAACCAGGCGTGAATTCAGAAGCAAGCCAGGTTTTGGTGATAACTTTAGCTAATTCAGGACCGATAACTCTTGCACCCATTGTAATGATTTGAGCATTGTTGCTCTTAATGGATCTTTCAGCAGAAAAAGTATCATGACATAAGGCTGCAAAAATGCCAGGGACTTTATTAGCAGTAATGCACATACCGATTCCAGTTCCACACAGCAGCATGCCTCTCGTGGCTTCACTCTTCTTAACGCTTTCGGCTACTGTTTCAGCAATATTAGGATAGAAGGTTGAGTCATCGGCAGAAGGAATTCCGAAATCGATTACCTCATGTCCCAGCTCTTCCATATATTTTTTAAGGATATTTTTTAAATCAAAAGCAGCATTATCACAGCCAATTGCAATTTTCATTTGTTTTTCACCTCATAATTTATTCTCAATCATCCTGAACTGTTGTTTTAACAAAGCTGCCTCCTTTCATCAAAATTCTTGATTTTAAATATGAAAGTGATCTGAATCATCTAATGATAGTA
This sequence comes from uncultured Pelosinus sp., assembly GCA_946415545.1. GTDB lineage: Bacteria > Bacillota > Negativicutes > DSM-13327 > DSM-13327 > Pelosinus. Next base: position 5,081 of record CAMKSY010000285.1, read on the forward strand.
CATGAATCACTTTGTTTTTCTTTTATTTTATTATTATTTTCTTTCTTTTGGTTTTATTATATGAAAAAAATAAATAGTCGTCAATAGGTATTTAATTATATTTCATATTGATAAATAAGAAATTTTTATTAAAAATAGTAAAAATTTTTAAAAAAGAAACAAAAAAGAAAATAAAATGATATAAT
>CAMKSY010000286.1 GCA_946415545.1 uncultured Pelosinus sp.
ATTAGGTATCTTTTTAATTTCGGTTATTATGTTAATCGCTTTGTCTTTATTTTCTTCTTACAAATTCAGTGAGATGGGAAATAGGGTAGAAAAGGTTCAATCCTACAGCATACCAGAAGCCTTCCAAATTCGAGAAGCCTTTGCCCAGCTGCAACGGGCTCGCATTGATCGCTTAAAATATACGCAATACAATGATCCACAATATGAGAATGCGTATCGTACTGAGATTGCTGAAGTGATCAAATTATTGACAGCCTATCGTAAGGCTGTGACTGCTGATTCGGCCAAAATGGCTGCAGAGCAAGCTTTTGCCAATGTGATCCGTTTTCGCGATTATAGCGATAAGATTATCATTGCACAAAAAGCCGGAGATCGAACTGAGATGGCAACTCAAATTAAGTTTATGGTAAAGACCTCAGAAGATCTTGATAAAGACTTTGACAATTTATTTGCAGTTCAAGATAGTATTATAAAAGAGCAAACAACATATATTGATGCAAGCGTCAAATCCCAGAATTCCTTTGCAGTCATAGCTAATATAGCTGTTTTACTTCTTGTAATCGGACTAATTCTTTGGTATAGCAATCATATGAGCCGTCGATTCAATCACTTAAAAGAAGCATTAAGTGATATCGCCCATTTTGATTTAAGTGCTGCCAATATTACGTCAACTCTTAATGATGAAATCGGTGATATGAACCAAGAAATCATTCTCATGAAGAACAACCTAAAGAAAATGGTGAATACCCTCCAGTTGAGTACAGATACGTTATCCTCTTCCAGTCAAGAGTTAAACGCAACCGTAGAAGAGTATACCGCTTCTGTCTCTATTGTTGCCTCAACCGTAGATGAAATTGCAGCAGGTGCAAATGAAAATTCTCTTAGCATTGATGATATCTCTGATACTCTCGAGCAGATTAATGCCGGAAGTAAAGAGATGAACACACAAGCTTTAGAAGTAAGCACCCATACAAACAATGCAGTAAATGAAGCTCAAAAAGGAATGGAATTACTGGAAAACGTGGTCAGCCAAAATAAAAATGTAAGCACTGCTATGGTAGAAATTACTACGGCAACCGATCAAATTTCCGATTCATCTGATAAGATCAAAGGTATCGTAGAAGTCATCAGCTCAATTGCTGCACAAACAAATCTTCTTGCTCTTAATGCAGCCATTGAAGCGGCGCGTGCTGGTGAATCAGGCAGAGGGTTTGCAGTCGTCGCAGATGAGGTTCGCAAGCTCGCTGAGCAGTCAGCTAGTGCCACTACCGATATTGCAAGCATTATAAATTCCATGAGTCAAGAAATTGCAACTGCAGTAGGAGTGGTAGAAAAGGCAAATCAGGAGGTCGCTATAGGCAAAGAGTCTGTTGATCAGACGCAAAAAGAATTTGATTTAATTCATGAAAAGTTATCCATTGTGAAATCGGGTATAGAACAGATCACACAAGTGGTTGCCGAAACAGCCTCTGGAACCCAAAATGTTGCATCTCATATTCAGCGGATCAGCTCGATTGCTCACCAGACCTCTACAGATACCAACGTTGTTGCACAGACCATTAGCCAGCAGGAAAATAACATTAATGAAATTCGTACAAATGCTGAATCCTTAGCCTCCCTTGCTACAGAACTGAACGAAGTAGCTTCCACTTTTAAAATCTCCTAGTAAAAATAATGAAGAGGTGCTGTATAGATATACGGCACCTCTTCATTATTTTTCTAATAGCCCTAGAAAGTATAAGGTTACCAGTTTCTTAGTTGCTCTTTCGTGAATCATTTACCCTAATGCAGTATTCAGATCGGCAATTAGATCATCTATATTTTCCAATCCTACTGAGAAACGCAGTAAATTGTCAGGAGTCTTACTCTGGGGTCCTTCAATGGAAGCCCGATGTTCGATAAGACTTTCTACTCCACCCAGGCTTGTTGCCCTTTGAATGATCTTTAACCGTCCGATAAATGCCAAAGCATCTTCTCTATTGCCTCGAACTTGAAAGGACAGCATACCTCCAAATTGACTCATCTGACGCAATACAATATCATGTCCTGGATGATCAACTAGCCCCGGATAATATACTTTTTCGATTCTAGGATGTTTTTGTAAAAAGTTGGCGATCTCTAAGGCATTCTCCGAATGATTTTTCATACGACAGCTTAAGGTCTGAATGCCCCGTAATACTAGCCAGCAATCAAAAGGTGCCGGAACTGCCCCGCCGATTTGCTGCAGCATGCGAATTTTATCAAAAAAAGCATCCTTTACTTTACTGATTACAGCTCCTCCCAAAACATCACTGTGTCCGCCGAAATATTTAGTCGTAGAGTGGACAACAATATCAGCTCCCAACTCCAGAGGTCTTTGCAGCATAGGAGTCGGCCAAGTATTATCACAAACACAAATGGCTCCTGCCTCATGAGCAATGGCTGATAAAGCAGAGATATCAGTGATCTTTAACAGAGGATTCGAAGGAGTTTCCAAATAAATAATCTTAGTATTGTCTTTGATCACTGCCCGTACCTGAGAAAAATCATTTACATCCACGTAACTTACTTGCAGTCCCCAGGGCTGTAAGATATCTTGTAATATACGTGTAGTTCCATGATATAGATCCTGAGATACAACGACGTGATCTCCAGGAAGCAGTGCCTGAAATACATTTAAAATCGCTGCTAAACCAGAGGAAAATGCAGCGGCTCCTTCTCCCCCTTCTAAGCCACACAAACACTTTTCCAAAGCATCTCGATTCGGATTGCTTAAACGACTGTAAATATGACCCCGCGGATAGCTGCCATCTGCGTCACGTTCAAAAGTTGTCGACAAATGTATCGGAGATGCTATTGCACCTGTCTCCTTATCGATTTCATGCCCAAGATGAATCGCTTTTGTTTCCATTTTCATGTCCCGTCCCCCCCATATATTATTATAAATCGTTATCTTAACATCTTATTGAATAAAGAAAAAGGTTAAAGCCGGTATAATCCGTACTTTAGCCTTCATAGTTCTGATCAGCTATTTCATTTCTCGTCATTGAGATAAAAAGTTTTATGCTGTTATGGAATATTCTACGATCTCATTACTTGTATGACAGTAGTTTATCACCTATTATGGGGACTGTCTACCACTATGTGAATTTGCTGCTCGAATCTCATTATGTTATTTTGGGGAGATAATTTAAGTTGTTACTTACACCCATAATAGTCACAACCCCAGCGGAAAAAAGCTATAAAAGCTCTTGAACATAAAAAAGTAATCATGATCGTATAAAAGCTAGTAAACCAGCTCCAATCTAAATATTCAATCAGATCCGTATATATTTCAAGAGGATATTCAATAGCAGTAATGACTATACTAAACATCACTGCATAATAAATGATGGGCCATAAACCTCGCTTTCTTGTGACTTGATTATACAAAATACACGCAGTGGGAAATACCCATAACTCAAATAAGATGCTTGTGTTATAGTAATGGGGCAGCAATCGGACCGGATAGTCCAATAACTTTAAATTGACAACAGGACTTCCCCATGCGAAGTCAATCACGCATTTAAAGAGATAAACCACAATCCAATCCCGAAAATATCGCCAATCCACGGCAAAGGTCAACAACAGCAATGTAATTACTATGGCGATTATGGTAATAATCGTCTCTGCACTAAGCATTTCCTTGCATCCCCCACTGTTCATAGAGTCTTTAAGATTATTATTTTGTACAAATCACCTTATTTTATCCTTCTATGCTCCGAGATTATTTTTTCTTAACCTATTAAGAATTAGTACAAGCAATAGTTACATACACTATTGTATAAATTCTATGATAAGGTGGATGCTAAATGATAGATTTGTTTATTTTCAGATTTTTATTGGTATGTGCTTTTATCATCAGCGTTTATCGCTTTGGAGATTGGAAGAATCTCCAAAGCTATTATCCCACTATGCTTTTTGTCATGGTTGTGAATTTAAGCTCCTCTCTATTGACCTATCATCATGTTTTATGGGAGTTTGGTCCGGACTTTTTCATAACTACATCTACTGTTGTTGAATTACTTAACTCTTATATTGCTCTGCCAGCAACGGTATTTATTTTCTTATCCAATTTTCCTTCATCAGGAAAACTGATGCAGTACGCTTACTTTGCTTTATGGGTTTTTATTTTTAGTACTATTGAATTAATCGATTATACATTAGGAGGAATCTCCTATCAAAATGGCTGGTCATGGTCAATATCAACCATGTTTGATGTTGCGATTTTTTCCTTTGTAAAAATTCATCATTCAAAGCCTTTCTTCGCCTGGTTTGTCACATTCTTGTTAGCAGCAATCATATTATTTCTATTTGATTTTCATACTGCTGAAATGAAATAGTCCATTTTTTTAGTTTTGCTCAACAGGGTGAAGGATTTTTCAAGCACAATGGTAAATATAGTAATAATAATATTTTAGTCAGGGAGTATTATCATGAAGATCATAGATATAACTGATGATAACATTTATAAAGAGCATATATGCTGCAGCCTTTCTGATAAGCAATCCGAATCCGGTGTACATTGTAAAAAGGAATGGCTCAAAAATCAGTTTTTGGAAGGTTTAAAGTTCAAGCGCCTCAATGAGCGGGGCAAAGTATTTATTGAATATCTTCCCGCCGAAAATGCCTGGGTTCCTATTCATGCCCCCGGGTATATGATTATTAATTGCCACTGGGTGGCTGGCAGATTTAAGGGACAAGGCTGGGGGAAAAAACTATTAGAAGAATGTGAAAACGATGCAAAGAACATGCACGGCATTGCTGTCATTTCTAGTAATAAGAAAAAACCTTATTTATCCGATAGAAACTTTTTATTAAAAAATGGTTTTGAAGTATGTGATACAGCTTCTCCCTACTTCGAGTTATTGGCAAAAAGGTTTCATCCGTCATCTCCAATCCCCTATTTTCGTGACAATGCCAAAATCCTCAAGGTTGACTTAGGAGCTGGTTTAGATATTTATTACACAGCTCAATGCCCTTTTGCGGTAAATTACGCTCAAGAAGCTCTTTTACTCTCTAAAGATTCTTCTGTACCCATACGAGTTCATCAAATTACCAGCAAAGAGCAAGCTCAGAATCACAATTGCCCAATAACAAGTTATAGTGTTTTTTTAAACGGCACATTTATAACTCATGACATATTAAATAAAGCTAAACTTATAAAACTACTATCAAATTAAAAAAATATCATTATTTTTTTAAAATTACTGCAAAAGCCGTAT
>CAMKSY010000287.1 GCA_946415545.1 uncultured Pelosinus sp.
CTATAGGAGAGTATTTTTTATAAAGATATTCTCTTTATTTTTTTGTAAATTTTAAGGAAAGGACATTGCTGTTTTATTTTTTCTTTAAGGGGGCTGGCGTCAGAAAATACGTTAGGTTTAAAATATTGACAAGTATGAGATGCAGGAGGTATAAAGAAGGATATTTTGGTAAATAATTTAGGGAAAGCAAGAAAAAAACTAGACAATAAGAATAAGTCATGGTATAATACTCAAACGTTTGAAAAGGAGGTATTTTATGACTTATATTGAGTTGAAAAAAGTGTTTTTTCGACAAAAAATGCTACCCCTATTTCTGGCGCTATTCACTGTTTTATTGGTGGCAACAGGGTTCATGTTTGCCAACAAAAAAGTACACATTGCCGTTGACGGCACTACCATAATGATTAGTACACTACATAGCAAACCTCAGGATGTTTTAGTACAGGCTGGAATTCATTTAGATCCGAAAGATGAATATCGTCTGTCGACCAAGAATTTAACGGATGGTAGTACCATTTCGGTATATCGTGCTGTTCCTGTAACGGTAACCTATCAGGGAAAAACTGAAGTGATCGTAACAGGGAAGCCTACAGTGGGAGAATTAGCAGAAAGCTTAGGAATGGACATGGAACATACTAAGCTGGTGCCAGAGGGGCAAAATAAAATAGAAGCCGATATGTTGATTCAAGCCATTACGCTAACCCAAAAAGAGGTTGAGCGTGATGTGGTAGAGCGATTTACTGTTATGAGGCAGCCGGATTCAACCTTGGAAAAAGGGGTTGAGAGGGTAATTGAAGAGGGGCAGGATGGTATAAAAACGGTTGTTGCCCGCATTCATTATGCTGATGGCGTGGAAGTAAGTGCTGAGCAAGTAAGTGAAAAGATAAAAGAGCCTCCAAAGCCCCAGGTTGTTCATGTAGGTACGCGTGATGTGGTTGATACATCACGTGGATCGATGCGGTTTAACCGAGTCATGGCAATGGAAGCCAGTGCATATCTGCCAACAGATGGTTCTGTTGAGGGAATAACTGCAACTGGTGTGAAAGCGCGTCGCGGTATTGTAGCCGTTGATCCCGATGTTATACCCCTGGGAACCAGATTGTATGTTCAGGGATATGGCTTAGCTACGGCTGCTGATGTTGGTGGTGCAATTGTTGGGAATCGGATCGATTTGTGTATGGAAAATGACAGTGAAGCCTGGAGATTTGGTAGAAGATCAGTTAAAGTTTATATTCTTGACTAACAGGGGGTATACTCCCTGTTCTTTTTTTGATACTATAATATGGATGCTTTTGAGTATCAGTAGCTTATCAGCCCTAAATCAGTGAATACTGACGGTCTATTTTCCACACCCCCTCGTTGTCGTCGGTCGGCATACTCCCGGTATGCTTCGGTCCTCCGCCTTGTGCTGGGAAAAATAGCCTCGTCCTTATCCTGCCGTTTTAAAGCTGACAAGGTACTAATAGAATGAGAGAAAGTGGTAGGAAAGATGATTAAAGAAGTAATTGTTGTTGAAGGTAAAAATGATATACATGCGGTAAAAAGGGCAGTAGAGGCTGACTGTATTTCAACTGGCGGCTTTACATTAGCACCTCATAGCTTGGAGAAAATTGCTCAGGCTTATATGAAGCGCGGCATTATTATTTTGACAGATCCGGATAGCGCTGGTGAGCGAATACGCAATTTTTTAAGCCAGCGTTTTCCTGAGGCCAAGCATGCCTTTGTTCCTAAAGAAGATGCCATTGCCAAAAATGATATTGGAATTGAACAGGCATCGATTGAAGCGATACGGCGTGCTCTTGCCAAGGTACGGTATTTGGAATGGCAGCCAAGTGAGGAATTTATCTGGTCTGATATTATGCAGTATGGACTTAGCGGCACCCAAGATGCTTCGGCCAAACGGGCAATTGTCGGTGCAAAGCTCGGCATTGGCTATGCGAATGCTAAAACCTTTTTACAGCGTCTTAACCATTATGGTGTAACTCGCGCCGAATTTGAACAGGCGGTACAATAACATTGGAGGCAGTAATATGAAACAGCCGACTATAGCAAATAAAGATGTAACGTTACATATTTTAAAGCGTTTTGGAATCCGAATGAGCAAAAAACTCGGACAGAATTTTTTAATTGATGAGCATGTGGTTAACAGTATAGTGAAGGCTGCCGATATCTCCCAGAATGATGCTGTGCTGGAGATTGGTCCTGGAATCGGCACTTTAACCCAAGGGTTGGCAGAAGCTGGTGCAGATGTAACAGCTGTGGAAATCGATCGAAGATTGATCGAGGTACTGGCAAAAACACTGGAAGGTTATGAAAATATTCGAGTCGTTCATGGAGATATTTTGCGTATTGATATTGGAAAAGAAGTAGCCGCTCCCAAATATAAAGTGGTAGCAAATTTACCCTATTATATTACAACACCAATTATTATGGGGCTGCTGGAAGCCCATATGCCTGTAGAGCTTTTAGTCACCATGGTGCAGAAAGAAGTTGCTCAGCGTATGGTCGCTGTTCCTGGTACGAAAGATTATGGCTCCTTATCCGTGGCAGTTCAATACTACACCAAGCCTGAAATTATGTTTGTTGTGCCACCGGCTTCCTTTATTCCGCCTCCTGCTGTTGATTCAGCAGTGATTCGTTGTACTGTGAGAGAAAAACCTCCAGTAGAGGTAAATGAAAAGATTTTTTTCCGTGTGGTAAAAGCTGCTTTTGCTCAACGTCGTAAAACCTTGTCAAATACTCTTAAGACCACAGGCGTACCTGCGGACACCTTAAAAGTAATATTAGAGAAGGCTGGCATTGACGGTGGGCGTCGTGGTGAGACGTTATCTTTAGAAGAATTTGCTGCTATTGCTAATGTATGGATTCAATAAAATAATAGTTGAAGAGCCCCTGCTTATTTCTTAGCGGGGGCTCTTCTCATTTCTTCTATGGATTTAAAAAATGATCTAATACATCGAAACGACGTTCATTATGGTAACCGGTATAGGTTTTGTTCTGCCACTGGCGAGTTCGAGGAGCATTCTGGAAGACACTGATAGCCTCTAAACAATCGCCTACAATGGTTTCAATGATCTTTGCACAATGAATATGAGTTTTTAAGGATGAGCCTAATTGATAATGAGGTATGGTAGTAGCCACATCAATTTTTAGTTTATTGATTCTGGATAAAGCCATCGTTACAGGTGGAATAGCCAATTCGCGAAGTGGGATTGTGGATAAAAAACGTCGAGAAACAGCATGGGGACCGTGAGAAGGTGTCGCTAAATTAATTTTTTTGTCTAAGCCAAGTTCTTTATTTAGATTGAGTCTCCACTGGAAGGTGGGGTTATAACGTTCAATATGTCGTGGTGGTGCAGGATAGCAATTTGTTAGCGCTAAGTCTAAATGTTTGATTAAGATCCCGTCAATGAGTTCAGTCAGGTTTTCTGCAAATGTACCTACCATATCGCCGTCCACAAAGGCCACTACATCGCTGCCTAATGCTAATGCTACCTTTGCGCCGATAGCCCGAGGGATGTCAATACCTAGACGTTCGTGAAAATAAAGAATTTGTAATTTGGGGATGCCAATTTGTAATACTTCATGCATGGTAGAATCGCTAGAACCGTTTGCGACTAGAATAATGTGATCAATTTGGAGTGTACTTAAGTTTTGTAGAACTGTTGCGATACGTCCAGCTTCGTTCTTGGCTGGAACAACCACAGTGATCATGCGCCATCACCTCGAAGATTTTGAGTGCGGTGCATGTGGCTCCTAAAGGCCACAGGTGTAATACAGTATATTGAGAAGAGGTCTTTTTGGTTACCTGTTAAATGCAGATCTTACTGAAATATATTGGAAGGTTTTTTGGGTGTGGCACTTTTTTTCTATGCTACATAGTATGTAATAAGTAAGGGAGGGATAGGGGTGGCTAATGTAGCAGTAGGGGATTTAGTAATTCGGAAATCTCATGGCGGTGATATTGTCTTTAAGGTAACTAATATCTATGAGGATAATACAGGGCAATCACATTGTACGTTAAAAGGAATGCATTTGCGATTAGTAGCAGATGCGCCGTTAAGTGATTTAGAACGCGTAGGAGCAGAACACCTACGTAATGAAATTTTGCATATGGAAAGTGTGCATAATGATACATTGAAGAGAGTCTTAATGCGTCGCAGTATGGAAAGGGAAAAAGTGAATAACATTCGGGCAGAGCACTCGAAGAAGTATGAATACTTTGAATTGCCAGGTCGTGTACTACATCTGGATGGAGATGAAGAGTATCTTACGATGTGTTTAAAGACCTATAACCAGATGAACATCGATGCAGTCGGTCGATGTATTGAGGAATCGAAGCAGCCAGATCATGTGATTTCTTTAGTGGATGAGTATCGTCCTGACATTTTAATATTAACAGGGCATGATGCTTTGTTAGGGGGCGGCAAGAAAGACTTCAGGGATATTAATAATTATCGTAATTCTAGATATTTTATAGAATCTGTTAAGAAGGCTAGAATTTTTGAACCATCAAGGGATGATCTGGTTATTTTTGCAGGTGCCTGCCAATCCTATTTTGAAGCTATTTTAATAGCGGGGGCTAATTTTGCCAGTGCTCCGACTCGGATTTTTATTCATGCTTATGATCCCGTATTTATAGCAGAGAAGGTAGCATTTACCCCCATTAATCGAACGGTTGACATCAGCGATGCCATCACTGCCTCTGTAACAGGTGCCGATGGCGTGGGAGGAATAGAAACAAGGGGGAAATTTAGACTCGGATTACCAAAGACTCCTTATTAAAAATAATACTTATGTGAAAAAAGTCCTGTCAATGATGCTAAAAATCATTGGCAGGGCTTCTTCAATAGTCTGTCTTTTCAGTTTGGCACTTTAAAATAGGTATCAATCATTTCTTCGGCAAGCTGCTTGGCAGCAGTAGCTTCGGCTACCAGCAGTAATACTGTTAAAAATTTTTCTACCATATCTTTATTAGCGTTGTTTTCGAAAGGATTATTGATCTTCTCACAAACTCTATTAAAGCGATCCTCATAATCATTACAAGTATCGAAGTATTCTTCTTTTTGAAATTCTAAGAAAGCTCTGTAAATATCATCAAGGGCAATAATGGATGTTTTTTCTTCCGGATGGTCTAGGGTTCTTAAAATAGGATTAAAGATGGTTTTCACATCATCTAGAGAAAGAACTTGTTTGAGGTGGTAGATTAGACTTAATAGGAT
>CAMKSY010000288.1 GCA_946415545.1 uncultured Pelosinus sp.
GTTGAAAAGCTAATAGGCTTTTCACAGAAAATATGCTTTTTAGCACGTGCAGCAGCTTTAATTAACTCACTATGTGTAGTCGTTGGGCTACAAATAAATATGGCATCAATTTCTGGATTTTGAATAATATCCATTGGTTCATTTGTAATATATTCAATATTTCTTTGCTCTGCCCATTCGCGAACATTATCAATATATACGTCTGCAACTGCCTTTACCCTAATCGTTGGCATTGTAACTAAATTATCAATATGGAGTTGTCCAATACGGCCAGCTCCAATAACTCCAATATTAATCATCATTTTTTCTCTCCTTTTTAGGTAACCGCTTAACTCAAACAACTTTTTAAAGGACTTATATGAAATATTGCACCTCAATATAAATCCTTCAATCTTGGTTATATGATTTTACACTTTGTCTTTCAATTAATTTCGGCGCTAAAACGATTTGTTCAAACGGTGCACATTTCTCTTCTTCAATAATTTTTAATAATTGATAGATCGCAAGCTGCGCCATTTCTTCGACAGGCTGCTCAATGGTTGTAAGCTGTGGCTGACATAGCTGCGCATAAATGGTATTATCAAAGCCAATAACCGATAAATCCTCTGGCACTTTTAGACCTTTCTCTAACGCTGCATTAATTGCAACGATAGCGAAGAAGTCCGTTGTCGCAAACAACGCGGTTGGATGCGGCTCGAAAACCAACAATTGCTCAGCTGCCATCTTTGCTTCAGCTAACTCAGAATTACATGAAATAATCTTGGACTGTTGAACAGCAGATTGATGTACCTCAAAATAGTTACAAAAGCCTTGAATACGCTTTTGTTCACTATCCCTTGATAAATCACCTATGATTCCCACATGATGATGTCCCTTTTCTAATAAATAACGAGCTGCAATATACCCACCTTCGTAATTATTAGTTGTCACACTGGCAGTTTCATTCGGATCTGCATATACAGAGAACTTTAACACTGGTGTATTACGCTTATTAATTTTTTTTAATACATCACTATCAAGCTGCTCTGTTGCAATAATAATACCGTCTACCTGTTTCTTTAACAGTAAATTAATATATTCCTCTTCTCTTTCTGACTGATTATACGTACTACAAATAATAATGGCATATTCAATTTCACGCGCTTTATTTTCTAAAGCGCGCGTAATTTCTCCAAAAAAGGGATTTGCTATATTCGGTACTATTACACCAAGCGTTTTCGTTTTTTTTCCTGACAATGCTTTAGCAATAATGCTCGGCTCATAATCCATTTCTTCCATTACTTCCTTAATATGATTACGGGTTTTTTCGCTGATTTGACCTTTGTTGTTTACTACCTTTGAAACAGTAGCAATCGATACATTCGCTTTTTTTGCCACATCATAAATAGTTGATTTTTTCATTGAATACTCCTTTTATTTAATGATGCCCTTATAACCTATAATCGCAATCATATTATAATATCTATTTATTTACTAATAGATTTTAAGAAATCTAAATGCTCTTGTGCATTTTCTTTTGTAATAATAGTAATGCCACTATCTATACGGCTATCGATAGATTCGCCGGATATTGCTTTGACAGCTGTTTCTACACCTTGATAACCCATATTGTAAGGATTTTGTGCAACTGTTCCTGTTAAACCATTATCAAGAATTGATTTTACAGCTTCTTCTGTACCATCTGTACCAAATATTTTAATATCTAAATTTTTTGCTTGTACAGCACGTAATACGCCCAGTGCCATATCATCATTTGCTGAAAATACACCTTTAATATCTTGGTCTTTTTCTAAGATATTTTCCATAACAGACATCGCTTTTGTTTTATCACTATCTGCAGGTTGCTCCGATACAATAACCATTCCAGCTTCCTCTAACGCTGCTTTAGCACCTTTAATTCGCTCATCTGTTGCTGGATTCCCTAGCGCGCCTGAAATAAGAACTACCTTATCACCTTTTTGAAGCATGTTTGCTAATTGTTTGCCGCCTTCTTGTCCTGCACTAAAGTTCTCTGTTCCGATAAATGTAGTTTTACCGTTAAATGTTGCATCTGAATCAATTAATACCACTGGAATATCTTTTGCTGCTCTTTCCAATGCAGGAATTACTGTATCTGGCTGCGTTGGGGAAATTAAAATCGCATCAGGCGATTGACTAATTTGATCTTCTAGCATATTTACTTGCTGAATAACCTCAGACTCAGCTGAAGGCCCAACAATTGTCACATTGATACCTAGATCCTCACCTGCTTTTTTAGCACCCGCCTCTACATATTTCCAATAGGGACTCGATGTCGTTTTTAATACAACTGAAACATTTTTATCAGCATCCGAATTTGAGCCTGAAGATGATGATTGATCATCATTACATGCTGCTAAAAATAACGAACTCACTAAAGCAAAAGATAGAAATGGCGTTAAAACTTTCTTCATAGTTAATAGCCTCCATATTCTTTTCTATTTATTTTTTCATACACACATTAATTAGCTTTAGATTTACGCTGACGTAAAACATCTACGAAAACTGCGGCAATAATTACTACACCAATTACGGTCATTTGGAAATCTGCCGAAACATTCAGTAAATTCAGCCCATTACGAAGGACCGCTATAATCAATGCTCCGATTAACGTCCCCCATACAGTTCCTACTCCACCGAAGAAACTAGCACCACCAATAATAACAGCGGCAATTGCATCTAATTCATAAGAAAGTCCTGCTAATGGGAAAGCGGAGTTTACACGTCCTACCATTACTAAACCCGCTAAAGCTGCCATAAAACCACTAATTGTATAAACAATAATTAAAACACGATCTACATTAATCCCTGATAAGCGCGCTGCTTCTTTATTGCCGCCAATCGCATAAATATAACGTCCTGTTTGAGTACGTGTCAGAAAAATATGGAAGATAATATACACAGCAATAACTAATAAGAAGCTTACTGGAATAGGCCCTACAAATTCACTACCTAAAAATTGAACTAAGTACGGGAAGCCCGCAATTGGTGCAGCTGCCGTAATAATTAATGCGATACCTCGCGCAATATTCATCGTTCCTAATGTTGAAATAAATGGATGCGGTAAGCGTAGTTTTGTTAATAGTAAACCATTTAATAAACCAAATCCTGCGCCAATCAATAAACAAACGGCAATACCAGCGACTGCACCCATTTGCATGTTAACTGAAACAATCCCCATAACCATAATCGAAACCGCTAAAATCGAACCTACAGATAAGTCAATACCAGCTGTTAAAATTGGTAGTAACATCCCAATTGCTAGTAGAGCATTTATAGATGATTGTCTAGCAATATTCATGAGGTTGCTGACCGTAAGGAATTTATCAGTCGTCATTGTCAAAACAGCCATTAAAATAATTAATGCTAAAAGCGAACCAAATTTACTTAATAGCTTCTTCCAGCCTTGTTCTTTTTTTTCTACTTTCAAAGTTTCAATTAATTCACTCATCTTATTCTTCCTTTAAACGCTATGCCCCTATTGTTGCTGCTTTCATGATGGTTTCTTGTGTTGCTTCAGCAATTGGTAAATTCGCTGTAATATCCCCTTGATTCATTACTAAAACTCGATCACACATTCCTAAAATTTCTGGAAGATCTGATGAAATCATTAGTACAAGCGCACCTTCATCCACTAAATGATTCATTAAGCGATATACTTCAACTTTTGCCCCAATATCGATTCCTCTTGTTGGCTCATCAAAGATGAAAATTTTAGCTTTCGTACAAAGCCATTTAGCAATGACTACTTTTTGCTGATTTCCGCCACTAAAGTTGCGTGCATTTAACTCAATGCTGCCAGGCCGAATTTGCAATTCCTTCACATATTTTGCTGCCTCTTTGCGCATTTTAGCTGGGTTTAATAGCTTTCTAGATCCTTTAAATGCCTTCATATTGGCTAAGCAGACATTAAAGTCAAGTGGTAAATCTAACAATAGCCCCTCTGATTTTCTATCCTCGGTAATAAACGCAATGCCTGCTTCAATTGCTTGGCGAGGGTTAGTAATTTTTTGCTTCACACCATCAATGTAGATTTCTCCCGAATGTCGTTTATCAGCAGCAAAAATTGCTCTCGCTAATTCTGTTCGGCCCGCTCCTACTAAACCAGAAACGCCCAAAATTTCTCCATAATGAACTTCCATGTTTAAAGCAGGTGAATTGGCAGTCACTTTAAAATTCTCAATTTTAAAACCTATTTCGCCTCGCACAAATTCTTTTTTCGGGAATTTCTCATCAAGAGAACGGCCAACCATTAACTCAATCCAATAATCTTGATGAGTTGTAGCTACTTCTACAGTTTCCACACCTTGTCCATCACGTAAAATAGTAATACGATTTCCTAAACGTTGAATTTCTTCAAAGCGATGTGAAATGAAAACAATGGCCATTCCCTCTGCTCTTAGCTGTTCAACAATTTTATAGAGCTGTTCTACCTCTACACCACTTAAACTCGATGTCGGCTCATCCATAATTAACACTTTAGCGTCTAAAATAAGTGCTTTTGCAATTTCAACAAGCTGTTGCTGACCAATACCTAATTTATTTAGCTGAACTGTCGCCAATTTTGGATCTTGTCCTAAACGTACTAATAACTCCTCTGCTTGCTTAATCATTGTCGATCGATCAAGCATTCCGAACTTACCACCTTTTTTTAGCTCTCGCCCTAAAAAGATATTTTCGTATACTGCTAACTCTGGAATAACGTTTAGCTCTTGATAAATGGTTGCAATACCAAGCTCCATGGATGCTATTGGTCCAGTAACACGAACAGGCTTCCCCTCCCAAATCATTTCACCTTTATCCATTGCATAGGCACCTGTAATAATTTTTATCAGTGTAGACTTTCCAGCACCGTTTTCACCTAATAACACATGTACTTCTCCGCGTCGAACACCTAAGTTCACCCCTTTTAATACATGGTTACTTTGAAAGCTTTTATAAACATCTTTCATTACAAGTATTTCTTCAGGCATCGTCAACACTCTCCCCTTCTAGTGCTCGATTGTTATTATTTTTCCTTGGTCTTTAAATGAAGCCGTTGCTGTGTAAGCAATCTGTAGGGCCTTAATACTATCTTCAACAGTTACAGGTGACAATGCCCCATTCATAACCGCCTCAGCGAAAGCGCTTAACTCATTGACATAAGCAGACTCGAAACGCTGTGGGAATGCAGGAATA
>CAMKSY010000289.1 GCA_946415545.1 uncultured Pelosinus sp.
TCAGCAGGATCATTTGCCGATCCATTGGATCGGAGGCTTGAACCAAATCAGCTGCTATAATCCCTAAGGCAAAGTCATAGCCATACTCTTTACTTACCAATAAGTCCTCAATAAATGGAGAAACTATTTCTCCTTGATAGCCTGCGCCTTTTAATTTTTCTTTTACCAGTCTTCCGTACTGGCCATACACCTCACTGCCTTCACTTTGGGGCAGCCACAGTTTAATTCCCTTCTCCTCAGATTTCTCCAAATAGTAGAAGATGTCCCCCAATAAAGAAAACATAGATGCATACTCCTTAGACTTGGTAAATCCTTTTCCTACTTCTAATGACTGTTGGCTTGTTGGCGGTAACATATCTACTTCTATTCCCTTGGATGTAAACCATTCACATAAAACTTGACTATAGGGATAAAGATTTGGCAGTAACAGTTTTCCCTGGATGATTTCTTCTTTACTCCGAGTGGTATGAGGTACTGATTTTTCTATCGCCGTTTTTGCATCATAATGATCCAGACTATTAATGAAAGCTTCTAATCGGGTAATGACCCCGACACTTGACGAGTGTTCGTCAACTTCAATATGCAAATATGGCTTTCCCTGCATTTCAGCATTGAAATAATGACTCAGCACCGTATCTGGACCGCATCCATGATTGGTAATATAGATGGGATATAGATTGGGCATATCCCGTACAATTTTTGCTCCGGCTAAAATATGCTGCCCAAAGGGCCAGTACATATTAGGATGATCCTCTGAGACATCATAGTCAAAAGCAGGAATGTTTGCAAGATTTAGTACCTTATAACCCATCCCCCTTAATGTTTGGGGAATCTTCATATTCAGTACAGGATCGGCAATATTATAAGTTCTGGTCATAATCACAAAAGCCTTTTCCTCATCTTGAAGACTCTTAACCAATTCCTGGCTCAAAGCCTCCACATCCCGACCATATTCCTGCATCCTAGCCATGCCTTTCATAATGGCAAATACCATCTGCCCTTTATTTTTCCCTAATTCCTTTCCCATACGCAGTAAAGTCTTCATCATATACACTTTGCCAAACTTGAAGGAAAGGGCTGGAGCTAATAATTTCACGTCTTTTTTCTCTAAGTCCATCACATGGGAAACAATCTGCGAGGCGGTCTGCATGTATACGCAGGCATAATCTTCCCGGGTTTTTGATACATCATGCTTCATCGTGTACAGACTTGGCAGAAAAATATAATTCACACCCTGATTTAATAAGGAAGCTACATGACCATTAATCAGCTTTATGGGATAGCAGGTTTCTTCTAGAGAATATTCCTGACTAAGAGCCACAATTTCCTCATCGGTTGCTTTAGACAAAACAACATTAAAACCTAATGTTTTAAATATTTCATGAAACATAGGAAACAATTTGTGCAAGAATAAGACTCTGGGAATACCAATTGTAAGCTTCTCAGTATCAATAGCCCCGGTATAACCTTTTAAGAACCATCTTTCCATCTCCTGATCCACGTTTCGCGGAATGGAAGTGTCCATCTTTTTGCTGACAATGTTGGCATTTTGCACCAGCTTTTCCTTGACCAAAAGTGCAGTACCTAATGCACCTGTCACACTGAAGAACCCCGGCAGGATGATATTACGTTTTAGAACTGCACGAAATGCGTTGACCACCGCCTGGTTATGAGCAATTCCTCCCTGTAAAAACACTTTATTGCCAATGGCTCTATTTCCCACCACACGGTTTAGATAGTTGCTTACAATGGAGTAAGCCAGCCCTGCGGCAATGTCTTCCTTACTTTCATTACTTGCCAAGGCTTTCGCAATATTTCCTTCAATAAACACCGTGCATCGATCCCCCAAATTCAAGGGGTTTTCACTTTGCAGCGCCAGCTGGGAGAACTCTTCAATTGGAATATCTAGCTTTTTTGCCTGTTCCTCAATAAAGGATCCCGTTCCTGCGGCGCATATTTTGTTCATCTCAAAATCCACAACCATACCTTTTTGTATGCTGATATATTTAGAATCTTGTCCACCAATTTCAAAAACAGTATCCACCTCAGGATCAGCCTCTACCGCACCTTTGGCCTGTGCAGTAATTTCATCCACAATCACTGCTGCTTCTAATTCTTTCCCAATGAGATAGCGCCCTGATCCTGTAGTACCTATACCTTTTATGCTAAGACGATGCTCAAACTCTTCCTGCAAGGAATCCATTCCTTCGCGAACAGCCTCTCTAGGATTTCCTTTTGTACGCAAATAGCGATATGCAATTACATGTTTCTCATCATCAATTAATACTAGGTTCGTACTAGTAGAGCCAATGTCAATTCCTAAATATCCCTCATATCGATTAGCCACATGATGGCAGTCATGTTTATGAGTGCTTTCGTTTTGACCGAAGGGGTATAAGGCGGGATAACCATCACTTCGTGCATCCTTTTTATGTGAGAAACCAGCAGCACTTTTAAGCTCTTCTAACGTTACTACTTGCTTCTTTTCATTAGCAAGACAAGCTGCACCCCAGGCACTCATCTTATCAAAATGCTCTGGTATCAAAATGTCTTCATCTGCTAACGCAAATACTTCTTTTAATGCCTTTATTACCCCTTTGTTATGCACTACACCTCCAGTGAGCATTACTGGCTTTGCAAGAATCGCTTTTTGTACCACATTGGCTTTAAAATTCCGCACTAGAGCATACGCTAATCCTAATAATATATCTTCCGTTTTTACACCTTCCTGCTGATGGTGAATCATATCGGTTTTAGAAAACACACTGCATCGTCCGGCAATCCGGGGTATTGTTGTCGCCTTTTGCGCGTAATCGGAATACTCATACAGACTAATTCCTAGCCGAGAAACTTGTTCTTCCAAAAAAGATCCCGTTCCGGCAGAACAGCTTGAATTCATGGAAAATTTGATATGTGTTCGGTCTTGTGCCGAAAGATTTGTAATGCACTTCGCTTTTTGTGCTCCCAGCTCAATGATGCTCTGCAATGAGTCATTGCTGGCAAAAGCGCCTTCAATTAACGCTGTGACTTCATTAAGATAATAGTTCTTCAAAGCAGGCATTCCTTCTGCCTGTTCCCCGGTGATGCCAAAATATACTTCTTCGACTCTATATTCTTTTTCTATTTTCTGCAGCATATTCCTAAATGCTGCATCAATATTGCCACGATGAAACAAATAGTCACTGCCAATTTCTCGTTCATTGTCATCTAAGATGATATATTTAAATGTGGAATAACCTATATCTATACCCAAACGATACATTACGTCACCCCTTACTGATTTTGATTATCATTTACTTTGATTAGACCCATTATACTATAACCAATTTAGCAATTCGGTAGCCAGTGCTACGCTTTTAAAAAATAAGATTTTTTGAACCGCGAAGAAAAGAAACACAGTGAATGACCAAAATCGCAATGTTTACATGGTTTTCTTCTAACGATCCAAAGTTAGTTGAAATACTGCATTCCATTAATAGAATGAACTTTTTGTTTATCATCCTATCATATACCACTGTGCAATAAAGTTAACACTTGACACCTATGGTTTACTTGGTATACTATTGCTATGCAAATAAAAAATCGCAGCCTATAATAGCAAAGGAAGTAAGCAAATGCCTAACCAAAGTCAGTGCGTACTGAACACAATGTTGCGAATGATCCATAAAGCCTCAGAATTTATGGCTGAGCCGCTAGTTTTTGGGACCGAAGTTTTATATGCCTCTGAAATCCACATGATTGACGTGATTGGTCGAAATCCAGGAATTCATGTTACGGAAATCGCCAATAAATTAGGTATTACAAAGGGGGCTGTTCCTAAGATCATATGCAAGCTCCTACAAAAAGAATTGATCCATCGCTATCAAGCAAAAGACAATAAAAAAATGGTTCTCTTCACTCTTACTCCAAAAGGACATATGGCTTTTCAAAGCCATACTGAATTCCACAAAAAACTAGATCAGGGCATTCTTAAAAAATTCGATTCCTTACAAGAATCCGACTTACTTATGTTTCGTGATATCATGCATGAGGTAGAAGAGTACATTGATAGAATCGGAAAAGAAAAATAATGTTAGCAAGATGTTTACCAGGTAAACATCTTGCTAACATTACCTATTGCACTACTTCTCTCTCCTTACAAAACAACTGTCCTCTCTCGAAAATCCTGCTATGTTTACTCCAGTATATGAATCTCAATATTTAGGAAAAGGTGATATTATGAAAGTTACTACAAAATTCATTAAAATTATGATCGTACTTTTGCTTGTACTTGGCGGGGTCGGCGCCTATTACTATTCACAACGCGGTGAAGTATCAACAGACGACGCCGGCATAAACGGGCGCACAGTAGTGTTAAGCCCGAAAGTACAAGGCTATGTGAAATCCTTAAATGTGCAGGACAATCAGTTGGTAAAGTCCGGCGATGTGCTATTGGAAATTGATCCTACTGATTATATTGTCAAGCGGGATCGGGCCAAGGCTGTATTGGCTGCCGCTCAAGCAGCGGCTAATGCTTCCCACAGCAATTTGGAAACCGCTACGATTTCCGCTCCTTCTACCATTGATGCGGCAACCGCTCAGGTATCATCCGCACAAGCAACCTGGGAGAAAACATTATCTGATAGGCAACGCATGGAAAGCTTATTCAGCTCTGGTGCCTGTTCTTTACAGCAGTTGGACCAAGCGGTAGCAACAGAGAAGTCAGCTCGTTCCACTTTGGATCAAATGCGCGCTGGTCTTCATTCAGCCAATACAGCACCAAGCATAATCGCAGCCGCCAAGGGCACAAGTGAGCAATTACAGGCTCAAGTAAAGCAGGCAGAAGTGGAGCTTGCACAAGCTGAAAATGATCTGGCAAATACGAAAATCATAGCTCCTATCGACGGACGTATTACAAACCGCAGTGTAGAAATCGGCAATTATGTGCAGGCAGGAAGCCAATTGGCCTCTTTAGTGGGCACAGACTTATGGGTTGTTGCTAATTTCAAGGAAACACAGCTAGAACATATGCAGCCTGGACAATCCGTTGATATCAAGATTGACGCCTTCCCTAATGTAAAGCTGCACGGAAAGGTAGATAGCATCCAAGCTGGTACTGGTTCTCATTTTTCTCTTTTCCCTGCCGAAAATGCTACCGGGAATTTTGTTAAAATCGTACAGCGCGTTCCCGTAAAAATCGTATT
>CAMKSY010000290.1 GCA_946415545.1 uncultured Pelosinus sp.
TTGTTGGATATCTTTTAATAATTGTTGATCTTGTGTTTGTAAATCATTAATTGCTTCTTCTAGACGAGTTATATAGTTTGAATTAATTGCTGCTAGTAATTCTTTTTTTGTTCTCAAACCATCTATGTAGGCAAATACTGTTAATAAAGTACTAACAATGAATTCCATATTATCCCTCCATACAATAATCTAATAAATTTTATGAGCGAGTAATAATAATATGACTTGTTTTATGTAAAAAAAGAGCCTTATGGCTCTTTTTTATTCTAATGTTATTCGCGTATCTATCATTTTTTAGACTCTATTGTATAAGAATGATTACTATTCTGTACCTATTTAGATTTATGAAATTCAGCTGGTTTTGCGATTTTTTATCTAGATTACTTCACGGTGCGATTGAATCTCTCAAGATAAATTGTTTCTCGTTATAGATCTCATTCACATCCATCGATTTATTTCTAAAACTAGCCCCTCCCAGACATCACTCTCACCAATCACATTATAATTCAGCTCCCTGATTCCCTCGCGAAACTCTGCAACTTGACGTGGATCATCCCCCTGGCAATATTGTTCAGCAATAGATTGAAGTGTATCACCAGAGTTCACGGTATATTGCATTGCCACTATAGCCAACATTAGAAAAAGTTGCTTCATTCTTAACGCCATCCTCTTTTAGCTTCTGCTTTTCATTAGTTACCTCATGAATTCATTCTGTCACAGTCTACTATTATTTAAGCCTTCTTAAATAGACTTAATAGCATTCATGATAGTGCTTTGCTCCTTCCGCGTATATCCTATGCTTTATTGAGCAATAATATGACTGTGCACATTTCCTCTTCCAACAGGTGACCATAACAATGGAGCCTGTACATATTCTTCTGAACAAGACCATCGACGGAGCTGGTCTTGTTCTTTATCTAACCAATTGATAACAGCCACTATCTTATTGCAGGTATCATCAGCTGCTACAGCAGTATTCTTTTCTTTACGCTGCTGGGCTGGCAATAAGAGCAACATATATTAACCGCCTATACTGCACAGATGGTCCTATAATCATCCCTTTAATAGGAATTTTTAATATTATCACCATATAATATCCTAATATTTCCCAGAAATAAAAATATTAGGATTATAATTTATTACAAACTCACTCCTATAGCATTTTGAGCAATCTGACTAAAAAAACAGGATCTTACTAGGAATCATTTTAGTACCTTCCGCATATACTGTTTTATCTTCACTTTTATAGGAGGTAAATAATTGATAGCTATTGTCACTTTAGATAAGGTGCTGGGCACCTTATCTTTTATTACCCCATTTTTACTTTATGGAGCAATACTCGTCGTTTTAGCAATAAATAAAAGCGCATCTGAGCTATACTGCAGTATTTCCGAAGGACTCATCCTCCGACTTAAAGAATTTCTTTTTCTCAAAGAATTTCAGAATGGCTTTAACTTGACTAATGACAAGCACTACACCAAATCGGATAGAAACAAACTTCATCGTATCAATAATCATTGATAATTTGTTACTACATCTTGTAATTTTTCTGCTGCATTAAACACTGACTTTTAGCCCTCTCTATAGGATAATGAACTTAAGAGGACTTACCTTGCATTTCGCCTCAGCTCAGCCTGTCCTATAAGACAGGCTCTTTTTTCTATCATAGCAGTAAGTAATAGTAACTACCTCCTATATGTAACTAGCTATTTCACTCTGCATACCACTACTGACTGTACACTTTTTTTATAGCCGGAGCACCGGCTATTTACTTCCAAATAGTTGATGGTAAACTCTAAGTTGAGCCTTTGCTAAAATTCGATTGTAATTCTCCAGAGCTTCTTGGGTTGGTTGATTCGACATCCTCCAATGTACTTTTATTTCTTTTAGTTTTTCTGGCGATATTTTAGATAGATTAGCCTTTTGTGTATTCTCCAAAAGTTTCGCCTCCGATTCAAATCGTTGCCCGATACAGTTTATGCTCGATATGATTGTCCTCTTTACAATTGTTTTCAATAAGCGCTCACTCTGCTCTTATAAGTAGTCTTAAAACATCCAACTTCTGTAGCCAATGAATGATGTCCTTACTATAAGATTTCCAGTAAAGACATCTAGCGTAGCTGAAAAAAATATGCACAGCCTTATTCCATTGTTTAAATGGACAGGCTGTGGTGCATATTTGTATAAAAATGTAATTTCTATGGAGAGCTTCTAAGTCTGCTTCGGTTTAGGTATATACATCCGCCGAACATCTAGCTTTTGATTAAAATTCAGGCTTTCAGTCAGTACAAAGATTTCATTAAGGGTCCATAATCCTCACATCTTCTTTATTCTATAATACAAATACCATTTTTATAATATAATGGTAAAAGTTATTATTCTCTTCACTATTCATAAAAGTGATGATAACAAAATAAAAGGTATTTTTAAGAAAAAACATTATTAAATAAACCTAAGTAATGCTACTCTGATTAGATTCTACTATGATAACCTATCAACTTTGATACGAATAGGAGGTCCATATATGATTGCAGCACTTTATATTCGTGTATCTACAGCTGATCAAGCAGAAAAGGGCTACTCTATTGAGACACAGTTGTCGGAAAACCGTAAGAAAGCAATTGAATTGGGGGCATCAACTTTCGTAGAGTTTATTGACGATGGTTATAGTGGAGAATACATTGATCGCCCTGCCCTCACCCAGCTGCGTGATGGATTGGAAAGAAAAGAATTTGATATAGTTGTTATATACGATCCTGATCGTTTGGCTAGAAACCTAACTCATCAACTTATTATTACGGATGAAATAGAAAAATCTGGAGCGAAACTACTGTTTGTCTCCGTTACCTTTGAAGCATCCCCTGAAGGAAAATTATTTTACTCCATGCGAGGCGCCATATCTGCTTATGAAAAAGAGAAAATCAAAGAACGTACAACCCGTGGTAAGAAGGGAAAGGCTCGTCAAGGTAAGCTTGTAAGCAATGGTCGCTGCTTTGGATATGACTACGATAAAACTAAGAGCATGTATATAATAAATGAAAATCAAGCTGCTATTATACGTCAAATATTTGATTTGTGTATAAAAAATAAAATGGGTACCGCTCTAATCAGCAAAGAGTTGAATAGTGAAGGTATTCCAGCGCCTCGTGGTAACCGTTGGATTGTCTCTAGCATACACCGTATACTTACTAATACAGCCTATAGAGGCGTTATTTATAGTATGAAGCACAAATCTACCAAGACAGGTTTTAACACTCGTACAATTGAAATTCGGCCTGAATCTGAATGGATTCCCATTCAAGTACCTTCTATTGTCGATGAACTCACCTGGCATTCTGCACAAAAACAATTACAATTGAATAAGGATCTAGCAAAAAGAAATTTAAAAAATGATTATCTTCTAAATAGTCTAGTCTACTGTGCACGTTGCGGCAGAAAAATGACTATCAAACATTCGGGCAATAGCAATAATCCTGTCAGCTATTATGCTTGCTTAACACAAGTTAGCACATCCTATTTGTATTTAGAAAGTAATAAATGTACAGCCAGACGTATTCCTGCCGTTATACTAGATGAATTGGTATGGAATAAGTTACATGAGTTTGCGAAAAAACCTGAATTAATCAATCAATACGCAGAAAACATTGGAGATCCTATTACAACAATAAAGCTCAAGAATAATTTAATAAAATTAAAGGAGAATAAAAAAAAAATAAGCATCCAGAAAGAAACCATTATGCGATGGTTTCGTCAAAGTATTATTACTAGAAGCGATGCCGAAAAGCAGTTAGATGAGATTAACAGACAACTTATTGACATTGATACTATCAAAAAACGTTTAAACGATGAGTTAAATGTTCTCATACTTCAAACTAAACCTATAGACATTGCCATGAAATTTAAAAAATACTTTAAAGATACTCAGTATTACTCTGAGGAAGAACGAAAAATTGCTATACGTGCTATACTCGATAAAGTAAAGGTTGAACGAATTGATGTTACCTATGCCAAGAATAGCAAGCCTGAATTTACGATTGATTTAAAATTTTTGTAAAAGTTCTATATTGTATATGCATTTTTTAGGTCATTGCATACTTGCTTCTACTAATGCATCAATAGATTCTTTACCAAAATCTTTTTCACCACCTCGGGCTAAAGAATATGCTTCATCAATAAATAAGATACCTCCATATGCTTTTTTTAATTGTTCTCGAGTTTTTTGGGCTGTATGCCCAATGTATTCTCCAACCAGATCAGCTCTCTCCACCTCAATCAGATGACCACGTTGTAATACCCCAATCTCACGAAATATCTGCCCAAGAAGCCTAGCAACAGTGGTTTTCCCTGTACCTGGGTTTCCCTTAAATATCATATGTAGTACTAATGGTTCTGTATTTAATTTTTCCTGTAAGCGACGACGCTGAATTTCAATAAATGCGTAAATCTCTCTAACTAATTTTTTTACTTCAGACAATCCTATTAAATGGTCTAATTCATGTAATATTTCCTCTATTCGCTTTTGCCGATTATCGAATTTAATATGATGAGAAGTTACATTATCTAACTCTCGCAAAGACTTAAATGCCTGAGTCGGTGAAATTTCCCCATTTCCAACAGCTGTAAAAACATCTTGTGGATAAACATAGGTCATTTAAATCACACCCCACCCTATGGTTATAGATGATATACATTATACTCAAAATGTAATTAAACGGTGATAAAAAAATTCTAGGCAAATGCCTAGAATTTTTTTATAGTGATTTGTCTGACTTATTATCTTCTTTTTTTTCATGTGAAGTCGATGACAATGGTCTCAGAGGCGTTATTGTCGATATGGCATGTTTGTATACTAATTGCTGTTTACTATCATTTTCTATAATTACAGTAAAGTTATCAAACCCTTTAACGACACCTCTCAATTGGAAACCGTTAATAAGATAAATAATTACAGGCAGATTGTTCTCTTTTCGGATTTGGTTTAGAAAACTATCTTGTAAGTTAATAGCCTTATTTAGCATAGTTAAACCCCTCCAATTTTTATTTTTTATTTTTTATAATTCGATTCCAAGGATACGTTTTCCTGCAATTTCTTTGTAAATAGTTTCCATCATCTCATTTGTTGTACCGAATTTATTTACATCAAACCAGATAATATA
>CAMKSY010000291.1 GCA_946415545.1 uncultured Pelosinus sp.
TTCTACTCCTTTCCGTCGTTTTTCATATCCTGCCATATTTCATGGAAGAATTTCTTCGGAAGGGCTGGCATATCACGATACTTTAACCAATCAGAAATTGGCGGTGGACCATAGGCAATTTTCTCCGCCTTGACCAGTGGGAATTGAAAACGCCTAGCCATTCCTATTGAGAAGCGATAGCGGCTCATGCTAGCAAAAGTAGCACTCCATCCTTTGTAGGTCATATCTTCGATAAGACCTCCTGTTTTTTCAAGTTCCACCTTGTCGTTGCGTAGGGCGTAAAGCATATCATGTAATGGAATTTTGACCGGGCAGGCAAAAGTACATGCGCCGCAAAGTGTTGTCGCATATGCCAATTCACCATACTTATCCATACCTTGATACAAGGGAGATAAAACAGCTCCAATTGGCCCTGGATATACCCAGCCATAAGCATGACCGCCAATATTTCGATACACCGGACAGGCATTTAAACAAGATCCGCAGCGAATACAGTTCAGAATTTTTTCGTATTTTGTTCCCAACTGTTTCGATCGGCCATTGTCGACAATAACGAGATGAAATTCTTGAGGACCGTCGAGCTCTTCCGGATTTCGCACTCCCGTAGAAAGGGTATTATATACGGTTAGTTTCTGTCCGGTAGCGCTGCGGGCTAATAGAGAGAGCATCACTGTAAGCTCTTCCAAGCCAGGCAGAATTCGTTCCATTCCCATGATTGTAACCAGAGTGGGAGCTAGTGTAGATATAATACGGGCATTGCCTTCGTTCGTACATAACGTTATCGCTCCCGAATCCGCTAATGCAAAATTACAGCCTGTAATGCCAATATCAATTCCCAAAAACTTTTCACGTAAATATTTTCTGGCAAATCCGCATAAATCAGCAATTTCAGTAGAAACTTCTTCTTCACTCACTGCGTTGAAGAGATCGGCCACCTGAAATCTGTTTTTATGCATAGCCGGTGCTATGATATGGGAAGGTGTTTCACCTGCCAGCTGAATAATCCATTCTCCTAAATCAGATTCAATTACATTGCAGCCCTGCTGTTCTAAAGCCGGATTAAGGTGAATTTCCTCTGACACCATTGACTTGGATTTCAAAATGGTCTTAGCATTTTTCTTTTTGGCCAGTTCACTTATATACTGGACAGCTTCCTCACCTGTTTTAGCAAGGCATACATGTCCACCATTCTTAATGACGTTATCAACTAGCTGCTCCAAGTATTGGTCCAAGTGCTGAATGACATGCAGGCGAATCGCTTCCGCTCGATTGCGAAATTCCATCCAGCGATCCGCTCCCACTCCTTCAATAGCCGTAGCCCGCTGCCCTCTTAAACGTCCAGTGCCATTTTTCACAGCCTTGAGCATTGCCGTATCACGCAGTGCCTTGTGATAACGCTTCTGAAAACTCGGTTCAATATGCATTTTTGCCACCTCCCTGATCCAGGACTTGTGCCAGATGCATGACTTCTACGGGAACACCCCGGCGGCTTAGACGTCCACCTATATTCATTAGGCAGGTCAAATCAGAACCAACCAATACCTCAGCACCAGTCCCAATGATATTTTCGACTTTTTCTTCGACAATCGCACCGGATATGTCGGCCATCTTCATGGAAAAGGTTCCCCCGAAGCCACAGCAATCAAAGGAATAGGGCAATTCGATAAAATCAATCCCTTTTACATTTTTAAGTAATGTTTTAGGTTGCTCTTCTACCCCTAGAATACGAGTCATATGACAGCTAGAATGATAGGTTACCTTCTTAGGGAAAGTAGCTCCCACATCAGTAATACCGAGTATATCAACGATAAACTGTGAAAATTCATAGCATTTCGCAACAAATTCCTCTGCCCGTTTTTTCCATATGGGGTCATTGGCAAATAGAATTGGATAACCATGATGTATCATAGCCGCACAAGAGCCAGAGGGAATAACCACCTTTTCGCTCTTTTCAAAAACCTCAATCATCTTTTTGGCTACAATAGCAGTTTCTTTATAGTACCCGCTCGAGAATGCGGGCTGGCCACAACAAGTTTGTCCTTCCGGAAAGTCCAGATCTACCCCATTACGTCTTAATACTTGAACTACGCTTTTGCCAACGTCTGCGTACATCATATCGGCAATGCAAGTAACAAATAACGATGCTTTCAATTTACTCCCCCCCTGCATACTTTCTATTGTCTGTCTCAATATTATGCCAAAGAACGGGTTCCTTTTATTCCTAGTTGCTTATAAATTGCAAGCAATTCTTCAAAATTTTACTTGAATAGACACCTTGAGCTTTTAGTGGTCTCCATTCAATCGGCAAAAGCTCCTGCCGAAGTAAAGATGTCCCCTATAGAGTAGACGATAAAAATTGTATACTCTATAGGGGACATCTCACAATCCCTTAATGACAATACCCCTATGCATCAAGTGAGAAGCTACCCATTAATTGAGTAGCAACTTCTCATACCAGAGGTTCAATAGTTTAAGTATAGTACCACTGATTATTTTACTTTCTCCCAAGGACAATAAACAATGAATATTGAAACTCGGCTCCATCAATGTCTTTTACATCATTGTAAAAGGTTTGCGATTCTACTTCTTTATATCCGATTTGCCTCAAGACTTCTTTTAAATGATTTTGATTAAAGCCATGATGCCCACTAAAATCAGCCTCTAATTTGTGAAAACTACCATTATCTTCATTTAAATCGACAATACACAGATGTCCATTTTTCTTTAATAATTTATATAAGTTCGCTAAGGTTGTATCAATGTCAATAATATGATGCAATGCCATACATGTATAAATTAAATCATATTTGGGCGTTAACAGGTGATCACTATCAATATTGTATTGATAGGCTGTCATATTAGCTATTTTATTCTGCTGGATTTTCGATTTTAAGGTTTCTATCATACCTTGAGATGTATCAATACAGGTTATATCTTTTAGCTTATCATAAAGATGAAAGCTAATAAGACCCGTTCCGCAACCAAATTCTAAGGCACTATACGACTTTTTAAGCTTAGTAGTATGAGCAATCTGCTCTGCAATTATCTTTGCCCTTTTTATCCTCTTCACAGTATCCCAGCTTATAGACCGCATATCAAAATCCATATTTCCCCTCCTCGTTAATGTTTTTTATTACTGGTATCTCGGTTTTAAAACTAGTATTTCAACGAATAGCAAATTGCTCCTTCTTTCGTTCAGGTAGAAATTAAGATCACTTTTTTTATAATAACTTTGTATCACTTCTAAGTCTAGAAAAGATTGAGTTCTCAATCATCAGAATACATCTGTGTGATACTTGACAAGGAACAAGGTAGACATTAGTTAATCATACGACTAATGCCTGTTTCACTAGAATTAACTACATAAACTCCCGGATATTTTCGGTCTAAGAGCTTTATTGGTGGAATTATTACTCAGAATTATATATATTTTAAAAAAGGAATTTTTACTCTTTTATGGTACAATTACACTGTAAATAATTGTATTATTAGGAGATATTATGGATTTTTTTCATATTATAATCATTGGTGCAACAGCCGGAACACTTTCAATGATATTAATTTATATTTATTTATATTTTATGTATCGCGAACGTTACATTGCAATTTGGGCAGTTGCTTGGTTTACGCTTTTATTAAGAAATATCTTTTTCGACTCTGGAATATTTAACTGGAAATATTCCATCTTACCCTTTATACTCTATCAACTATTGTTTATTGGCTGTAGTTTAATATTTGTATGGGGTACCTCTATCTTTGTCGGTCAAACTTTCAAAAAATGGTGGGTATACGGAGCTGCTAGCGCTTCGTTATTAAGTATTCTATTATTTTTACTAGAGTCTCCTATCCTTTATAAGCTAATACCTCCTACTTGGTTCGCTGGCATCGTCTTAGCATGGATAGCTGTAGCTTTCATTCGTAATGTGGACTTAACAGGGATCGGTAAAGTCCTAATTGGGATTGCCTTCGCTTTATGGAGTATTATCACTATAATTATGCCATTTTTCTTTGAAACCTTCCCTTATTTGATTGCTCTCACCGGAGGTATCTTAAGATTACTTATTGCCATTAGTACTGTAATCGTCTTCTTAGAAAGAAGCCGCAGAAATTTAATTGCTCAAGAAGCCCGATATCGCTTCTTGGTGGATAACGCCATTGACGTTATTTATTATTATCGTTTGTTGCCAACTTCAAAGCTTGAATACATCAGTCCAGCCGTCTTTTCTATTACGGGGTATACTCCTGAAGAATATTATGCAGACGAAAAATTAGGTTTTAATTTAATATATCCGAATGACTGTCACATTTCCAAGAAATTTATTCATAATCCTTCCCAGTCTAATAAATTCTCTATCACATTACGTCTAGTCCGAAAAGATAATATTATAGTGTGGATAGAACAAAAATGCATGTTAATCTATGATAAAATGGACAATCTCGTAGCATTAGAAGGTATTATTCGAGATGTTACCGACCGAAAATTAGAACAAGCTGCCGCATTAAATCTGGTAGGAAACATGGCTGTTACGATAGCTCATGAAATTAGGAATCCACTGACTACCATACGAGGATATCTACAGCTTTTAGAAAAAAAGAACAAAGTAACAAAGGTACGTTTGGCTTGATGCTTGAAGAAATCGATACAGCCAATACCATTATCCGAGAATATCTTGCTTTGTCAGGAGAAAAACTAGTCCATTTAAAGCTATGCTCTTTAAATGCTGTTATTGAATCAGTATTTCCTTTGCTAGAAGTAAATGCCACCACCTCAAAGGTCTCCATAGATCTTGATCTAACTGACATACCAAATTTATTATTGGATAAAAACGAAATCCGCCAGCTGCTACTGAACTTAATGCTAAATAGTATTGAAGCGATGCCATTAGGAGGTAAATTAGTTATAAAAACCTTTCAAGAAAATAATACTGTTAGTGTATCTATCATTGATCAAGGTCCTGGAATCCCACCATATATATTTAATAAATTAGGAACGCCGTTTATTACTACTAAAGACACTGGTACCGGCTTAGGTCTTCCAATATGTTACCAAATTGCACATAGGCATAACGCTTCAATTGATATTAAAACAAATGAGCAAGGAACTTGCTTTTCGATCTATTTTAAAATTCCTGGCGAAGTTCATCATTAAT
>CAMKSY010000292.1 GCA_946415545.1 uncultured Pelosinus sp.
AATATAATCTTTTTTATATTTTTTTTAATAAGTACATTAAAATTATCATTTGGTATAGAACCACAATCTTTTATACTATCTATTTTATTGATAGGGAAGCGAACAAACCTTGCTGCTTCCCTACAGTTAAGCAACGAACAACTTAAACAAGATAAGTAGTATTACTCCCGGAAGTCCTAGAAAACCTGCGATTAATGCTGTTATTGGATTAATTGCAATTGTAAATCCTATATGCAGTCCCACAAAATTCAATGCCCATAACATGGCACCTCCAATTAAGCCATTATAAATCAAACGAAAAATTAATTTAATCGGCATTAAAAACATTCGTCCTACAACATATAATAGAATAATGCCAAAAACGTATGCCAGAATTACATTAAAATCTCCAAATCCGCCAAACATAGTACACCCTTCCCCTCTTACTACTTCTTTCTACACATTTTAGACGCTTTGCGTATATACCTCATTATAACTTATAAATCCATCCTCTTCTATCTCTTGTTATCACCTTCCCTCTATTAATATGCAGCCTTAATACAATATATTGTCATTTTGGTCCAAGTATGATTAAGAAGAGGTGATTTTACATTCCCCCAACTAAGAAGGGTCAGAGTGAAGACTCTGACCCTTTTAAATAAGAATAAATTTATATTTTTTTGTACTCATCGCTATCAGCAACAGTATAAGGAGAGCGTACAATACCTTCTTGACGAGCTTGTTTTAATAGGTATACATACTTCTTTTCGGCTGCCTGCATTAAATAGACGGCATGGTCAACCAAATCTTGATCAGAAACACTATTATAATAATGCTGGGCATTTAACCATTCTTGCCTGGCTTCTTCTACCACAATGGATAAAGAGGGCAAGGGTTTGGCATCTAACTTTTCGCCGCCATAAACATAATCTTGTATTTTCTGCAATGTTTCTATTATATTCATAATTCCCCTCCTGTCTTACGGTTATTTTTACCAAAAACAGGAGTATTTAAACATTACATTTCTCGACGATTTTCCATAGCCTTGGATAAAGTCACTTCATCAGCATACTCCAAATCGCCACCTACTGGCAATCCATGAGCGATTCGAGTGACTTTTATTCCTAAAGGCTTTAACAGCCTGGCAATATACATTGCTGTAGCCTCACCCTCTACATCCGGATTGGTTGCCATAATCACTTCTTGGATCTCTCCCTCTCCAATACGTGTTAGCAATTCCTTTATTCTAATATCATTAGGTCCCACCCCTTCTAAAGGAGATAACTGGCCGTGCAGTACATGATACCTGCCACGATATTCTCGCGTGCGTTCCACAGCAGCTACATCCCGAGGTTCTTCCATCACACACACGATGCTGACGTCCCGTCCAGCATCCCGGCAAATCGAACAAGGATTACAATCTGTTAAATTAAAACAAACTTCACAATAACCAATCTTCTCTTTGGCTTCTACAATCGCCTGAGCTAAGCTTTCTGCTCGAGATTTATCCATCTCTAAAACATGATATGCTAAACGTGCAGCTGATTTAGAACCGATTCCCGGCAGCGCGCGAAACTGCTCTATCAATTTCGCTAATGGTGCTATATATTGCATCGTTTAAAATAAACCAGAAGGCAGATTCATACCACCAGTAAGTTTTCCCATTTCTTGAGCCATCATATCGTCAACCTTTTTAATAGCCTCATTGACAGCTGCGGTAACCAAATCTTCCAACATCTCCATATCTTCTGCATCCACTACGCTGGGATCAATTTTTAAAGATTGAATTTGTTTCTCACCAGTAATAACTACTTTTATTGCTCCGCCACCTGCAGTAGCTTCCAAGGTACGCGTTTTAAGCTCTTCTTGCATTTTACTCATTTCACCTTGCAGCTTTTGCATTTTCTTCATCATACCAGCCATATTTCCCATATTTCCAAACATATCTTAATCCCCCTTGTATTCTTCTTTTTTTATAACCTTACCACCAAACATATGTATAGCCTGACGCAAAGCCGGGTGAACCTCTTCTTCCAGCATCGCTGCAGTCGTCACCGGCTTCTCCTTAGGCGGTAGAGCAGCTGCCTTTGGAGCTATCCCTGCACTTCCCAGTATACAACAAAGTTGCACTGTTTTTCCACAAAATTGGGTTAATACTTTTTCTATCATAATTCGATAATCTTCTTTTTCAGTGCGTTCCTTGGGAAAAGCAGCTGCAAACTGAACAATAGCCTGTTTATCATTCAAACTTATTAATTTTCCTTGTGAAACACAGGCATGCACTGAACGCTTACCGCTTGCCACTAATTCTTTAAGGACATTGTCCCAAATCTCTTTTACATCGCTTGATGATGAGCTGTTATCCACAACAAGCTCTGCCTGAGGCTGTTCATAGACTTTCTCCTGCTTTATCTCAGCTTTTTCTATCGGCTTTGGACTCAATGGTTGAACAGAAGCTGGTTTTACCGGAGCAGGAGGACGCATAGTTTCTATTTGCTTTATGATTTGGGGCTCTTTTGGGGAAAAGGGCCGCCCTGCTACTATCTCTTCCAATGCTGCTATTCGTTCCAGCAAATTGACTATATCTGCTTGTGCTGAACGACGACAAAGAGACAAAAAGGTCATCTCTGCTGTAATGCGAGGCTCAGGTGCCCATTTTGCATCATTGGCACCTTCATTTAATAGTTTAATCATATCAATTAATTCATCATGCTTAAACTGTTCTCCATGTTTGGCTAATACATTTCGATCATCGCCATATAATTCAATGCTATCAATATCAGGAGCTGCTTTGAATAGCATGATACTCCTCATATATAAAGCCACTTCTAAGAGTATCTGACGTACTTCTTTACCTAGTGCAATTAATTCTCCTAAGGCCATCAATACCGCTTTAAAATCACGTTCCGCCAAAGCTTCAGTAATACGCCACACCCACTCATGACCGATAAGACCTAATAATTGTCGAACCTTCTCTGCAGTAATAACTCCATTTTCCATGGTAGTGCACTGGTCAAGAATGCTTAGAGCATCCCGAAGCCCCCCATCTGCATGAGAAGCAATCAGCTTTAATGCATCTGGCGCTACCTTTAGCCCCTCGTGCTGAACAACTGCGGTTAAATGACCTTCTATTGCTTCAGCATCGATACGTCTAAAATCATAACGTTGACAACGGGAATGAATGGTCGCTGGGATTTTATGCGCTTCCGTAGTGGCTAAAATAAATACTACATGAGCAGGCGGTTCTTCTAACGTCTTCAGCAGCGCATTAAATGCTTCAGTTGTTAACATATGTACTTCATCGATGATATATACCTTATACCGACCATCTACAGGCGCAAACTTAACAGTTTCTCTAAGTTCACGGATTTCGTCAATTCCTCGATTAGAAGCAGCATCAATTTCAAATACATCCATAGATGTTCCAGTATTAATCGACTGGCAATTTAAACATACATTACAAGGCTCAGGTGTCGGACCATGTATGCAATTTAAAGATTTAGCCAGTATTTTGGCAGTACTTGTTTTTCCTGTTCCTCTAGGTCCAGAAAATAAATAAGCATGGGCAATTTTCTTTGATACAATTGCATTCTTCAAAGTAACACTGATATGCTTTTGTCCTACTAGATTTTCAAAATCCTGTGGGCGCCACTGGCGGTACAACGCAACATAAGCCATCTACCCAACACCTCCTTACGACATCTATGGTATTCTACACTAAAGTAGCTTTCCCTTTTTCTTCGTTGAGCAAACTACTTACAATACACTAAAAGCAACCAGAAATCTGGTTGCTTTTAGTGTTGCATTCATCATTTTAGCGTCGGGCCACAACAAAAGTCAGGCAACCTCACGGCACATAAAAATTATCACTTACCGCTGCTTTCTTCCGAATCTGACGGGGTTCATGAGTTTCCATTGCGTAAGACCCAACTTTTGCTGTGGCCCCACTCTAAAATAAATAAATGGCTAAAATATTAAATTTTACGCCAACAACGATCAGTAAGTACTGACATCTCTATTAAAAATTTTATGGCGGAGAGAGAGGGATTCGAACCCTCGGTACAGTTTCCCGTACACACGCTTTCCAGGCGTGCTCCTTCAACCGCTCGGACATCTCTCCAAGGTGTATATACCAGTCAAAATCACATTACTTGACTGCAAGAAATATAATATCATTTCTAAATACTATTGTCAACAATAATATATGAGGATTAAAATTCCATTCTTACCTTACATACCAAACTTGCATGGCTTTAGGGTGTCTGATACAATATGGATACATCAAGAAGGATACGAGCAGCTTAGTCACTGGAAGATAATCAAATTTTTCTTCTTGCAAAGGTTGGAGGCCATAACATGGAAAGTACTTTGAATTCATGCCTGCCACGTATACGCAGTGGTTTTAATGATTTAACTAAAACCGAACAAAAAACTGCAACTTATATTTTGGAAAATCCGTCTGAAGTTATACATATGACCATCACGGAGTTAGCAGAAGCTGCGAAGAATGCCGAAGCAACTGTTTT
Source organism: uncultured Pelosinus sp. (assembly GCA_946415545.1). Classification (GTDB taxonomy): domain Bacteria; phylum Bacillota; class Negativicutes; order DSM-13327; family DSM-13327; genus Pelosinus. Next base: position 4,506 of record CAMKSY010000292.1, read on the forward strand.
TCGCCTTTGCAAAAAATTAGGCTTTTCAGGGTATCAAGAATTGAAAATTGCTCTTGCCGGAGATTTATATACTCCTTTAGAATCCGTTTATAAAGAAGTTCATCCTACGGATTCCATCCGAAATATGACTAACAAGATTTTCTTAGGAATAAATGAAGGGCTGCAAGATACTCTTAAGATCATTGACGAAGAAGCAATTGAAAATGCCATTCAAGCGATTACGAACACACGTCGGATTGATGTTTACGGTTCAGGCGGCTCGGCTGTAATTGCTTCCGACATTGAACACCGTTTTATGCGCTTTGGTATTTCTGTAAGAGCTTACTCTGACCCACATCTGCAAATCGCATCCGCCACGCTGCTCCAGCCTGGTGATGTAGTGATTGCAGTTTCTCATACTGGCGCGAATCGCGACATACTCGATGCTGTTGCTATGGCGAAAAGCAACCATATTACTACCATTGCAATTACTAGTTATATACGATCACCTCTTAGTCAGTTAGTCGATATTTCACTTCATGGTATGGGCAGAGAAATTAATTACCGTTCAGAAGCCATGGCTTCACGCTTAATTCACTTGGCCATAGTCGATGTTTTGTACATTGGATCGCTTCTCCGCCAGCAGGAAAC
>CAMKSY010000293.1 GCA_946415545.1 uncultured Pelosinus sp.
GACTACTATTTAGTTAATTTTAAAATACTATTTCATCTCATTCGATTCTTATTTTTTTTATTAAGGGAGGGATGGTTTGCGAGTGTAGAATATACGCTAGTATTTTCCATAAAGCATAGCTGTAGGGAGGGAAACGGTAAATGGAAAAATTCGATTTATTTAGGGATATTGCCGAACGCACTGATGGTGATATTTACATTGGTGTTGTAGGCCCAGTCAGAACAGGAAAATCAACGTTTATTAAACGATTCATGGAAACGATGGTTTTACCTAACATGATTGATCCATATGAGAAAGAAAGAGCTAAGGATGAGCTGCCACAAAGTGCTGCTGGCAAAACAATTATGACAACCGAGCCTAAATTTATTCCAAATGAAGCTGTCGAAATCAGTGTTAAAGATAATATAAATGTTAGAGTCAGAATGGTTGATTGCGTGGGCTATACTGTCGATGGTGCATTAGGATATGAGGAGCAAGATGGTCCCCGTATGGTTCTAACCCCTTGGTTTGATCATGAAATTCCATTTCAAGAGGCCGCAGAAGTTGGTACAAAGAAAGTAATTGATGAGCATTCTACAATAGGCTTAGTAATTACTACTGATGGTAGTGTAACAGACTTACCCCGCGAAAAATATGTCCCTGCTGAAGAGCGAGTTATTAACGAATTAAAAGCATTGGAAAAGCCATTCTTAGTCATATTAAATACATGTCGGCCAACTTCAAAAGAGACCCGTGAATTAGTTGCAAAGTTAGAAAATGAATATGATGTTCCTGTAGTACCTGTGGATTGTATTCAACTTAATCAAGATGATATTTATGCTATTTTGCAAGAAGTTTTATATGAATTTCCAGTAAAAGAAGTAAATATTTCTTTGCCAAAATGGATTGAAGAATTGGAAACTGATCATTGGCTTAGAGAAAAGTTTGATGGTGCAGTACGTGAGGTAGTCCAATATGTAAGAAGACTTAGGGACATTGATCGAGCTATTGATGATTTATCAGGTTACGATTTTATTGCAGATGTAATTTTACACGATATGGATCTTGGAAATGGGATTGCGGTAATAGAGATTACAGCCAGAACTGATTTATTTTATCAGGTATTAGAAGAATTGACAGGCTTTACGATATCAGGTGAACACCATTTATTACGCTTAATGCAAGATTTATCTGTTGCAAAACGTGAGTATGATAAAGTAGCAAGTGCATTAGAGCAAGTTAGTTTAACTGGATATGGTATTGTATCACCACAGCTAGATGAAATGGTATTAGAGGAGCCAGAAATTATAAAGACAGGGAATCGCTTTGGTGTGAGATTAAAAGCATCTGCACCGTCATTACATATTATTAGAACTGATGTTCAAGCTGAAATATCACCTATTATTGGTAGTGAAAAGCAAAGCGAAGAACTTGTTCAATATCTCATGAGAGAATTTGAAGGAGAGCCAGAAAAAATATGGCGGACAAATCTATTTGGAAAATCACTGAATGCTTTAGTACGGGAAGGCATCCAAAATAAACTTGCGGGTATGCCAGAAAATACACAGGTAAAATTACGTGATACCTTACAAAAAGTTGTAAACGATGGGAGTGGCGGCTTAATATGTATTATTTTTTAAATCAAAGCTTAAATAAAAACAAGTATGATACCTAAAAAATTGATAAAAAATGGTCAATCTGTACAGATTGACCATTTTTTTTATTAATAATACTTGTATTTTGTAGTGTAGTAGTGCTATACTGTCTACTGAGAATAGATTATTATCCGTATGAGTAATACTAAGGGGGTATAGCAGTGATAGGACAAAAATCTGTATTTTTTCTAGTTCGTGAAGAAATATTACCTGAAGCGATAAAAAAGACAATTAAAGTAAAAGATATGTTAAAACGTGGTGAAGCACGTACAATTAATGAGGCAGTAGAAAAAATGGAACTAAGTCGCAGTGCTTACTATAAATATAAAGATTATGTCTTTCCTTTTTACGAAGCAAGTAAAGAAAAAATAGTTACATTAGCACTTTTGCTCGAACATAAACAAGGTGTTCTATCAAGAGTCTTAAATACGATTGCCAATGAGCGCGGTAGTGTGCTAACGATTAACCAAGGTATCCCTCTCCAAGGTGTGGCTAATGCTACTATCTCCATTGAAACAGCTGAATTAGTAATTGATTTAGAAGCTTTGCTGGATAAAGTAAGAATGGTAGAAGGCGTTAAACGCTTAGAAGTGTTAGGTCAAGCTTAAAAAGGAGCGAAACAATATGAGAAAGACAATTACTATTGGTTTACTTGGCATGGGAACTGTCGGAACTAGCGTTGTCAAAATACTTACTGATAATGCAAATGATATTTCACAGAAGGTTGGTATACCTGTAAATATAAAAAAAATAATGGTTCGCCAACTTGATAAAAATAGAACGATAGATGTCAATGCTGAATTTACCACTACAATTGATGATATTATTAATGACCCAGACATTGATATTATTGTGGAAGTCATGGGTGGCATGAATCCAACAAAGGACTATATTATTCAAGCGTTAGTCGCTGGTAAACATGTAGTAACAGCTAATAAGGATATTGTAGCAAAACACGGCCAGGAAATATTTGAAACTGCTGATAAAAGCAAGGTAGACTTTTTATTTGAAGCTAGCGTTGCTGGAGGAATTCCTATTATTCGTCCCTTAAAGCAATGTTTAGCAGCAAACCAAATTAGTGAAGTTATGGGAATCATTAATGGTACAACAAATTATATGCTCACTAAAATGGCAAATGAAGGTCTCGATTTTAATAGTGTCTTAGCTGAAGCTCAGGCTAAGGGATACGCTGAAGCTGACCCTACTGCTGATGTAGGAGGGCTTGATGCTGCTCGCAAAATTGCAATACTAGCTTCGATTGCTTTCGGTAGCCGAGTATCTATCGACGATGTTTATGTTGAGGGTATTACTACCATTACCACAGAAGATATCACTTATGCAAAAGAACTTGGATATGTAATTAAATTATTGGCAATTGCTAAAGATGATGAACGTGGTATTGATGTTCGTGTACACCCAGCTTTTATTCCTGCAAAGCATCCATTAGCTTCAGTTCACGATGTTTTTAATGCTATTTATATAAAAGGGGATGCAGTAGGAGAAACTATGTTTTATGGACGTGGTGCTGGCGGCATGCCTACAGCGAGTGCTGTAGTATCTGATATTATTGATGTAGCTCGCAATATTACTCATAATGCAAACAGCCGTATTCTTTGCACCTGTTTTTCACAAAAAAGTTTTTGCCCTGTACAAAATACAGAATCGCCTTATTATATTCGTTTATTATTAGCAGATAAACCTGGTGTATTAGCTGCAATCGCTGGTGCTTTTGGCGCACAGCAGGTAAGCTTACACTCTGTTATTCAAAAACGAAAAGTAAATAATTCATCTGAACTGGTATTAATTACTTATCAAGTATCTGATGCGAATCTACGATTGGCTATTAATACAATTTCCGGTATGTCAGTAGTAAATAAAGTAAGTAGCATAATTCGAGTAGAGGCAGAAGACTTTGTATAATATTCCAAGTGAGATGGGAGATACTATATGTCGATTACAGTTAAAGTTCGTGTGCCAGGAACTACTGCCAATTGTGGACCTGGTTTTGACACGGTAGGCATAGCTTGTACTATTTATAGTGAGCTCGAATTATCTTTAAGCGTAGAAGGAACATTAAGGATAGAGATAGAGGGTGAAGGTAACGGGCGTATACCAACTGATAAAAATAACATTATTTATCAAGCTGTGCAAGCCGTGTTAGATAAAGTAGGAAGCCACTATCAAGGAATATACCTTAAGCTATATAATAAGATTCCACTGGCCCGTGGGTTAGGCAGTAGCGCAGCTGCTATTGTGGGCGGACTTATAGCAGCAAATCAGGCAACTGGAAATACATTGACTCAAGATGAGATATTTTCCATGGCTACCATAATAGAAGGTCATCCAGATAATGTAGCACCTGCAATTTTTGGAGGAATTACCATTAGTGTAATGCAAGGTAATCAACCTGTCTCTCTACGTTTTATGCCTGAGAAAATGCTTAATATGGTAGTGGCAATTCCAGAGTTTAATTTATCTACGCATACAGCACGTCAAGTATTACCAAACACAATAACAATGAAAGATGCCGTCTTTAATATTAGCAGGGTAGCGTTATTAATTGGAGCATTGTGCAAAGGCGAATTTCATCATTTGCAATATGCACTTGAAGATAAAATTCATCAGCCCTATAGGCTGCAACTTATTCCCGGTATGCAGCAGGTCTTTGATGCAGCCATAGCAAAAGGTGCTTATGGTGCGGCCTTAAGTGGTGCCGGTCCTTGTTTAATTGCTTTTACAGAATCTAATTGCGATAAAATAGGTATGGCTATGGTGCAGGCTTTTTCCAAGTGCAATGTAAAAGCTGAATATATTTCGCTTAACATTGATACTAAAGGTGCACAAGTTATTGAATGAATTTATTGACATACTGCCTAAAAAAGGGTACAATAGATTCTGTCAGTCGGGGCGTGGCTCAGTTTGGTAGAGCGCTACCTTGGGGTGGTAGAGGCCGTGAGTTCGAATCTCGCCGCTCCGACCAGCAAAACATAGTAAATTCAGGGACTCGCAGAAGTGCGAGTCCTTTATTTATGTAAATTTATCCCTAGAACATTTTGATGTGGACAAAATTAAATAATATACATGTAGGAAAGACAGACTTTAATCGGACTGTCTTTTTATTTTGGAATTTAAGTTGCTTAAAATACCTCGCCTAACAAGAGCAGAGTATTGTTCTGCTGATTGTAACTCATGGGTACAGGTCTTCATAATAGGTTATTTGAGAAAGGTGATGAAATCATAACTGAACATCAAATCGTGTTATGTACCGCTAGGTGGCGACCAATCGAGAACATCATTATAAGCTGGACAGGTTTGCCAATAATATAGAAATAGCCGAAGACGAGAAACGGCAATCCGGCAGATTAATGAAATAGTAGTATCTTAGTATCAACGCACTCATAGGATGAATTGTTGACGCAGAGGTGGCCGCTGCCCGCTAGATGCAAAGGCAGCAGAAACGCCTGACTTACACAATGAGGAGGAATAAAAA
>CAMKSY010000294.1 GCA_946415545.1 uncultured Pelosinus sp.
AGCTTTGATACCGTTATGAGAAACCTTGATCAATTGAAAGCAATTGCCCCCGAATATGCAGAAAAAGTTAGCTTTAGCATGGTTATGGATCCAATAAATGATTATGATTGTATAAATCAAATAACCGCGACAGCTAATGATCATAATTTTTTGGCATCACTTGTGGATAAAGAGTACGATGAAGGAGAACTAATTTATTCAGAAGAATATTTGTGGAAATCCCGATATCAAGATTTTTTAGCATTTTTATCTATGTTTAATCGATATCCTAGTTCAGGCGTTTCTCCTATAGCGCGCGGTAGTATTGGTAGCATTTTGACAGATATGAATAATTATCAAAGTTCACCGCCGCTTCGACAAATTGATGCCCCATCAGGGCCGTGCACTCCTGGTCAGTTGAGACTATTTGTTGATGTAAATGGACGCTTTTTCCCATGTGAGCGGGTCAGCGAAAATTCAGAAGCTACTTCTATTGGAACTATTGGAACTGGATTTGATTTTGACAGGGCATACAAAATCTTAAATGTTGGGAATTTAACGGAAAAAGACTGCAAAAAGTGTTGGGCACTTCGATTTTGCGGCATGTGTGTTAAACAAGCAGACGATGGAACATTGACACTATCTTCAGCCCTTAAGCGTTCACATTGTAGAAGGATGCAGGTCAATGCTTATGAAAAAATTCGACGCATTATATTGCTAAAAGAAATAGAATTGCAACATTATTCACAACAGACTAGGTTAAATCTAGGCTGAACGAGGTGCAAGGGACATGACAAGGAAAAAAAGTGTGGCATTATTTCCTTATTCTTCTAGGCTACTTCCGATTATTAGGCATTTCAACGATTTTCAGCAACAATATATCATAGAAAGCGTGCTTGCCTGGGAGGGGGCCGGATTACACGGAAAGGATGTTGCATTTGTGTGCAATCAGCCCCCCGTCGGTGTAAAAGTTTCGACTATAGATACAAATCTTGAGCCAGCATGGCAAACTCTTCTCGTAAATTGTTGTGATATAAGCAATCAATTTTCGTTGTTTAATATCAAAGAGTACTTTCTTGCGCATCTTGCATCTAAGCGAGAGATTATATTTGTTGGTGTTTGTCGAGAAAATAGTTTAGATTGCATTTCATTATTATGTCAAGAACATCCAACTAATACGAGGCAATTATCCTCTAATGGTGATATTGCATTTAGCTTTATAACTCCGCAGTTTACTCCTATATGTACACCTATAATACTTGTTGGTGGTCTAGTTAGTCGTGATGATACACTTGAAGTGATTTTATCGCTTAGAAAAAAGTTTTGTGCTGATGGGCATGTCGTCTCGTGTATAACTAGTAATGATATGGGCTTATTATTGGGGATGCATAGCTTCAATTCCATTTTTGATAATTCTAATCTTTCAGAAGATGAAAAAATTCTTCACTTAAATCGGATGGCTCATAGTGTAATTATAGCCGAACGGCCTGAAATATTAATCGTTGAAACCCCTGATACAATAATGAAATTTGCGGATATTGCTCCCAATGGATTTGGCATAAGAACATCAATGCTAAATCTAGCACTTTCACCCGACATGTTTATCTGCTGTATGCCGTTTGATTTTGCTACGAGAGATTACGTTAAGAATATATATGAAAATTTTATGGAAAAATTTGGCATCCCCCTTGTAGGTGTCCATGCAACAAATGCGGTTGTTGATTTTACCGATGTTTCGCAAACACATCAAATGTCAATTGTATATGCTGATATGGCGCTTATAGATAGTATGGTTATCGAAGAATCCCGAAACTGTACAGTACCAATATTTAACATATTACTTAATGGATCCACAGGTATTTATCAGTACATTCAAAGCTTTTTTGAAAAGGACTAATAGGATGGCGATATATAATAACGATATTATAAAAACCATAGTGAACTTATTAAAAGTGAGGTTCGATGTAAAGGAAAATTTATTAGTATCGGAAAACTACCATTTCCCTTTGACCGGAGAACTTTTTCACCTTACAGCAGTGGATTTAGTATATCTTTTATTTGAAGTAGAGGATGAGTTTAAAATAAGGATACCTCCAGATTCACTAAAAAATTATGGATTTTTCTCAGTGAATGCGATTGCGTCTGCTGTCCAGAAAGAGATCGGCTAAAGTTATTATTGTACACTTTCTGCGGTCGAATGTCTTTAGAAAGGAAGGGCATGAACTATGTTGAAACTCCAAAATATCTCTCACAAGCCGGATTCTGTTGTTGCTTACACGCTTTATGGCAATTCTTGCTACTGCGCTGGTGGAACTTGTATCTGTTCCACTAGATGTAATGCGTCATCTGCTCTCAGAGACTCCGCAGCATCTTCTATGGATGTTGGGGCAGCTCAACTGCGGGCATCTGAAACAGCGTAATCTATCAACAAGTGGTAGTTGGGTAGAGCATATAGTATAATTTTAGATTTCGTGCTTTCTATGAAATTTAATCAATAGTTATCATTTTATCTTCCCAATGCCACTATTTATTAATACCGCAGGATAAGTACATATAATAATCAAATAGCGCCTCATATGAGGCACTATTTGATTATTATGATTCCATCCAATTGAGTGCAAGTTAATGTACTCTTAAAATGAATACTACGAGTGAGGAGAGCTTTTTTATGCGACAAGGAATCTTTCTTCAAGCTACATTACGCCAACCGATGAAAACAGCTCTGTTGCTCATCTTGACTGGAATGATTACCTTTGCTTTCGTTTCCCGTGTATCCGAATATCTGCTGGTGAAGCAGGAGACGGAGCGGTTGGGGGAACAATACCGAGTGATAGGAACACTGGAGGCTCTTTCAGATGGTGAGCAAGTAGATTTCCCTGGAGCCAAAACCTACCTGGAGCAATCTAACTATGTTGGTTTGGTGGATCAGGCCCGGTATACATCTGCTGTTATGGAAGGCGTTTATAACACCGACCTTATTGCATCCACTCAAGCCCGGAACAACTTCCTATTTGGGGATATATACCTCTACGGTACATTAAAATATTCCAGCAAGATGGGGGCTGGGGGTTATCGCTTTTATTTTGAGGCAGATTCTGCATCTATGCCGGTGGTATATCCTGAGTATCCAAAGCAATGGGAGCAGTTTGTCAGTTTTTCAAATAGTCAGGACGATTTTACAGGGACCACCCATTTTGACGACCTGACTTGGCTGTATGATGAGTTGGAGCCGGGAAAACGATATTTGGTCCGCGGGCAGGCCGATCTGAATGGCTATTATCCCAAAACCTTTATCCTTAAGCCACTAGCAGAGGGTGGTCCCTGGTTTATCCCGCTCAGTGAGGACGAAATGCCGGATTTCACGGATCCGAGTTTAGAGGAGGTCTCTGCGGCACTTCAGATAGAGTATGATAATATGCACGCGCTGTATGCCATTGCCGTTAAAGATATGAGTGCGATGCCAAAATTCCAGCAAGAATTTCAATTTTTTCACCTGACAGAAGGACGACTATTGGACAGTCTGGATGACTCAGAAGAGCGAAAAGTTTGCGTAATCAACGCACAGTTGGCAGCTGACCGTGGTTTAGCGGTCGGGGACATGTTAACATTGACTTTGCGGGATATTGAAACCTGTTGGGCATATAATGGCTATTTATGCACAGAATCTGATCTTGCTAGACGAGAAAACATCGAAACGATGACTGATGATTACGAGATTGTGGGACTTTATGGTATTACCGGACATTATCTGCCCACTGCTCTCAGGCAGAACATCTACATCCCGTCCTCTGCCATACCAGAAACCTTTTCTTATGTTGCTGAAGAATCTTACGCTGTTGTGGATGGCATACCCGCAGATCCGGGTGGATTTGGTTATGTGCTTTCCTCTCCCGACAAAGCAACGGAGTTTTTAGCAGATGCCGAGGGTGCGCTGGAGCGGTTTGGATTCCGGCCAATACTGCTGGACAACGGATGGGAGGATTTTATCACCGTGTCCCGACCGATGGTACGTTCTTCTCTGACCAACGCTATTATTTTCTCCATATTGCTGGTAGTTACGGTCTGTATGATCTCGTTCCTCTACTTTAAAATGCGTCAGAAGGATATAGCCATCGCACGAGCGCTGGGACTTCCTGTTGGACGTTGCGGAATAGAGGCCTCGGTTCCTCTGCTGCTGTTTGGGTTTGTAGGAATCCTTTGTGGCGGGGCTGCTGGGTGGCAGTATGCGGAATTAACTGCTAACGAAACATTACAAGATCTAGCGGACTTTGGTAGTATTACGGCTGTATTACCAACAATGTGGCTGGCGGTACTTTATGGGGTGGCTCTTGTCCTGCTTTTAATAACCACCCTTGGCGGCGTGATTGCTTCATCTCGTCGGCCAGTACTAGATCTGCTTCAAGGCGGCAGAGCAGTCAAACTATATCGTCCCATCGTAGTTGCGGATACAGACGTTCCTATACAGAAACAGCCCTCGGTTTCATTAATCTCTATGCGGCAGAATGACTTACCCGTTGTACAGGGTAAGGGTTCCTCAAATATATTGCATTTTGTTTGGCGATATATTATTCGCTCCAAACTGAAAAGTGCCCTATCGGTAATGCTGGCAACAGGCTTTACTATAGGCTTAGCAACAATCCATTTGTCTATTCTCTCTAACCAAGCAAAAATGGATTGGCTTTACAACAATACGCTAGTGCAGGCCGATTTAGTCAGGAACAGTAGTCGTTCGATCAAGAGCAAAAACTTTATTCGGCAAAGCACAATTGATGCGCTTATGGACACCGGCTATATATCTGAAGCCTACTTAGAAAGCACTTCTTCTGGTACGTTAATGGATCCGGAGGACTTGGCTGATGGCACGTTGCATATAGCAGAGGGGGAGCGCCTTAGTGTGGAACTATTGGCATCAAACAACCTTCAGACCCTTCTAGAACAGAGTGATGATAAAATGACCGTCACATTCCACAGCGGCTGGAATGTGGATCGATTTGACGGTGCCGATTGGGAATTGCCCCCTGTGCTTCTGCCCAGGCAGATTTATAGTTACTATCATGTGCAGGAAGACGATGCAATTGGGGTTCTATATAGGGGCGGCAATATCTTTGAGGTG